>NZ_JAGYGG010000019.1:0-124267 GCF_019947335.1 Pseudomonas sp. BF-R-24 | reverse complement strand
AAGGCAGTGTGTCAGGCAACATCTATGTCGACTGACACACTGCCTTCGCGAGCAAGCCCGCTCCCACATGGGTTGTGCGCAATTTCCGACCATGGCCGTCGGAATTGGTCAAAATTTGTGCTATATTCCGCGCCCGCGAAATTCAATGAAAGCCAACACCGGTTATCGACATGCAAGCAGCCAAGCCGTTATTTGACTATCCCAAGTACTGGGCCGAATGTTTCGGACCAGCGCCGTTCCTGCCCATGAGCAGGGAGGAGATGGATCAGCTCGGCTGGGATTCCTGCGACATCATCATCGTCACCGGTGATGCCTACGTCGACCACCCGTCGTTCGGCATGGCGATCATCGGCCGGCTGCTGGAGTCCCAGGGCTTCCGCGTCGGGATCATTGCCCAGCCGAACTGGCAGTCCAAAGACGATTTCATGAAGCTCGGCGAGCCGAACCTGTTCTTCGGTGTCGCGGCCGGCAACATGGACTCCATGATCAACCGCTACACAGCGGACAAGAAAATCCGTTCCGACGACGCGTACACGCCGGGTGGTCTGGCCGGCAAGCGTCCGGACCGCGCCAGCCTGGTCTATAGCCAGCGCTGCAAGGAAGCCTACAAGCACGTGCCGATCGTGCTCGGCGGCATCGAAGCGTCCCTGCGCCGCATCGCCCACTACGACTACTGGCAGGACCGTGTACGCAACTCGATCCTGATCGACGCCAGCGCCGACATCCTGCTGTACGGCAACGCCGAGCGGGCCATCGTCGAGGTCGCCCAGCGCCTGTCCTACGGTCACAAGATCGAAGACATCACCGACGTGCGCGGCACCGCGTTCATCCGTCGTGACACACCGCAAGGCTGGTACGAAGTCGACTCTACGCGCATCGACCGTCCGGGCAAGATCGACAAGATCATCAACCCGTACGTCAACACCCAGGACACCCAGGCCTGCGCCATCGAGCAGGAAAAAGGTCCGGTTGAAGATCCGCAGGAAGCCAAGGTCGTGCAGATCCTGGCCAGCCCGCGCATGACCCGCGACAAGACCGTGATTCGTCTGCCGTCGGTGGAAAAGGTCCGTAATGACGCAGTGCTCTACGCCCACGCCAACCGCGTGTTGCACCTGGAAACCAACCCGGGCAACGCTCGTGCGCTGGTGCAGAAGCACGGCGAAGTCGACGTCTGGTTCAACCCGCCACCGATTCCGATGACCACCGAAGAAATGGACTACGTGTTCGGCATGCCTTATGCGCGCATTCCGCACCCGGCGTATGGCAAGGAAAAAATCCCGGCCTACGACATGATCCGTTTCTCGGTGAACATCATGCGTGGCTGCTTCGGCGGCTGCACCTTCTGCTCGATCACCGAGCACGAAGGCCGGATCATCCAGAACCGTTCCCACGAGTCGATCATTCGCGAAATCGAAGAAATTCGTGACAAGGTTCCGGGCTTTACCGGCGTGATCTCCGACCTCGGCGGCCCGACCGCGAACATGTACCGCATTGCCTGCAAGAGCCCGGAAATCGAATCCGCTTGCCGCAAGCCATCGTGCGTGTTCCCTGGCATTTGCCCGAACCTGAACACCGACCACTCGGCGCTGATCCAGTTGTACCGCAGTGCCCGTGAATTGCCGGGTGTGAAGAAGATCCTGATCGCTTCCGGCCTGCGCTATGACCTCGCGGTCGAGTCGCCGGAGTACGTTAAAGAGTTGGTGACCCACCACGTCGGTGGCTACCTGAAGATCGCCCCGGAACACACCGAGGAAGGTCCGCTCAACCAGATGATGAAACCGGGCATCGGCAGCTATGACAAGTTCAAGCGCATGTTCGAGAAGTACTCCAAGGAAGCGGGCAAGGAGCAGTACCTGATTCCGTACTTCATCGCCGCCCACCCGGGCACCACCGATGAAGACATGATGAACCTGGCCCTGTGGCTCAAGGGCAACGGCTTCCGTGCCGACCAGGTGCAGGCGTTCTACCCGTCGCCGATGGCCACCGCCACCGCGATGTACCACTCGGGCAAGAACCCGCTGCGCAAGGTCACCTACAAGAGTGACGCGGTGACTATCGTCAAGAGCGAGGAGCAGCGCCGACTGCACAAGGCGTTCTTGCGTTATCACGACCCGAAAGGCTGGCCGATGCTGCGTGAGGCACTGACCCGCATGGGCCGCGCCGACCTGATCGGGCCGGGCAAGAACCAGTTGATTCCTTTGCATCAGCCGTCGACTGACAGCTACCAGAGCGCCCGTCGCAAGAACTCGACGCCGGCGGGCAGCCATAAGGTTGCAGGGGAAAAGACCACCAAGATCCTGACCCAGCACACCGGCCTGCCACCACGTGCCAGCGATGGCGGCAACCCGTGGGACAAGCGTGAACAGGCCAAGGCTGCGGCGTTCGCCCGCAACCAGCAGGCGGCCAAGGAACGCAAGGATGCGGCCAAAGGCAAGGGGCCAAAGCCGACCCGCAAGCCGGTCGTGCCGCGCTAAGCCTCGCTTGAATTGAACAGAACGCCAACCTTCGGGTTGGCGTTTTGCGTTTCTGGAGGAGTAAAAGCTGTATCACAGCCTGAAAGTGGGGTGTGGCAACTGGCCTCTTCGCGAGCAAGCCCGCTCCCACAGTGTTCGAGGTTGCCCGCGATTGTGTGTTCGCAGCAGATCCCTGTGGGAGCGGGCTTGCTCGCGAAGAGGCCGGGTTTGGCAGCGACTATGCAGCTGAACGCCACAAATACGTGCAACTCTTGCAAGCCAATTCTGCGCATCGCCCGATTTTGGTGCTGTACTGCCTCAGGCAACCGAGGAAAGCGCCAGCATTGCTGGATGGCATAAGTCTTGCGCGCTTTCCAAATACGCTCAAGGCTCGCAGGAGGCACGCCGTGTCGATTCATGTCGCATTGCACCACGTCACGCATTACCGCTATGACCGCGCTGTCGAACTCGGCCCGCAGATCGTTCGCCTGCGTCCCGCCGCCCACAGCCGCACGCGGATTCTGTCCTATGCGTTGAAAGTCTCCCCCGAACAGCACTTCATCAACTGGCAGCAGGACCCTCAGGGCAATTACCTGGCGCGGCTGGTGTTCCCGGAAAAAACCGAAGAGTTGCGAATCGAAGTCGATCTGCTGGCCGAAATGGCGATCTTCAATCCGTTCGACTTCTTCCTCGAACCCTACGCGGAAAAAATCCCCTTCACCTATGCCTCGGATGAGCGCAAGGAGCTGGCGCCGTACCTGGAAACCCTGCCCCTGACGCCGAAGTTCAAGGCCTACCTGGACGGCATCGACCGCACACCGTTACCCGCCGTGGACTTTCTCGTCGCGCTCAACCAGCGTTTGAGCGAAGACATCGACTACCTGATCCGCATGGAGCCCGGCGTACAAACACCTGAGCACACCCTCGACCAGGCCTCCGGTTCGTGCCGCGACTCCGCCTGGTTGCTGGTGCAACTGCTGCGCAACCTGGGGCTGGCGGCGCGTTTCGTGTCGGGCTACCTGATCCAGCTGACCGCCGACGTCAAAAGTCTCGACGGTCCGTCCGGCACCGACGTGGATTTCACCGACCTGCACGCCTGGTGCGAGGTGTACTTGCCCGGCGCTGGCTGGATCGGCCTGGATGCGACCTCCGGCCTGTTTGCCGGTGAAGGACATATTCCGTTGGCCTGTAGTCCCGATCCGTCCTCTGCGGCGCCGATCAGTGGCTTGGTGGAACCCTGCGAGTGCGAATTCAGCCACGAAATGTCCGTGGAGCGGATTTGGGAAGCACCACGGGTCACCAAGCCCTACAGCGACGATCAGTGGCTGGCGATCCAGGCCCTGGGCCGACGGATCGATGCCGACTTGCTGGAAGACGATGTACGCCTGACCATGGGGGGCGAGCCGACCTTTGTGTCCATCGATGACCCGGACGGCGCCGAGTGGAATACCGCGGCACTGGGGCCGGATAAACGACGGTTGTCCGCCGAACTGTTCCAGCGCATGCGCAAGCACTACGCGCCCCAGGGGCTGGTACATTTCGGGCAGGGCAAGTGGTATCCCGGCGAGCAACTGCCGCGCTGGTCGCTCAATTGCTACTGGCGCCGTGACGGCGTGCCGATCTGGCACAACAGCGCGCTGATCGCCGACGAGCAGGAGGATTATGGCGCCGACGGTGCGCTGGCCGGGCGTTTTCTGGCGAGCGTCGCCGAACGCTTGAAGATTCCGACACGCTTTGTGTTCCCGGCCTACGAAGACAATTTCTATTACCTCTGGCGCGAAGGAATGTTGCCGCATAACGTCAGCGCCGAAGACTCACGCCTGGAAGAGCCTTTGGAGCGTAAGCGCCTGCGCAAGGTCTTCAGTCAAGGCCTGGACAAGGTCATCGGCCAGGTTCTGCCGCTGGCGCGCACCGCCAAGGGCGACCAGTGGCAGAGCGGGCGCTGGTATCTGCGCGATGAGCACTGCCGTCTGGTGCCGGGGGATTCTCCACTCGGTTATCGCTTGCCGCTGGGTTCGCAGCCTTGGGTGAAGGCGGCGGAGTATCCGTTCATTTATCCGCAGGACCCGAATCAGGATTTCCCGCCGCTGCCCGACACAGGGCAGCTTCAGAGCCAAGGCGCCGCCGTCGCAGAAGACCGTGCGCCAAACATCGACGAGTCCGCCGATTGGCTGACCCGCACGGCGTTCTGCGCCGAGGCGCGGGAAGGCCGTTTGTACCTGTTCATGCCGCCGCTGGAACGGGTCGAGGATTACCTCGAGCTGGTCGCTGCCATCGAAGCCACCGCGCAAGAGCTGATGTGCCCGGTGTTGCTGGAGGGCTATGAGCCGCCGAGCGATCCACGCCTGAGCAACTTGCGCATCACTCCGGATCCGGGGGTGATCGAGGTCAACGTGCAGCCGTCCGCGACCTGGGATGAGCTGGTCGAGCGCACCGAATTCCTCTATGAAGAGGCGCGCCAGACTCGGCTGACCACCGAGAAATTCATGATCGACGGCCGGCATACCGGCACGGGCGGTGGTAACCATTTCGTGCTGGGTGGCGCGACACCGGGGGACTCGCCGTTTCTGCGTCGCCCGGATCTGCTGCGCAGCCTGATCAGCTACTGGCATAACCATCCGTCGCTGTCCTACCTGTTTTCCGGATTGTTCATCGGCCCGACGTCCCAGGCGCCGCGGGTCGATGAGGCGCGCAACGATGCCTTGTACGAGCTGGAAATCGCCTTCGCGCAGATGCCTGAAGCGGGTGAGGAGTGCCCGCCATGGCTGGTGGATCGACTGCTGCGCAACCTGCTGATCGATGTAACCGGCAACACCCACCGCGCCGAGTTCTGCATCGACAAACTCTATTCGCCGGACGGTGCCACCGGGCGCCTCGGATTGCTGGAGCTACGTGCGTTCGAGATGCCGCCCCATGCGCGCATGAGCCTGGTGCAACAATTGTTGCTGCGGGCGCTGGTTGCGCGGTTCTGGCGCGAGCCCTATGCGCCGCCGAAACTCGCGCGCTGGGGCACGGAGCTGCACGATCGCTTCCTGTTGCCGCACTTTATCGAGCAAGACTTCGCCGATGTCATCGTCGACCTCAACGCCGCCGGTTATCCGGTGCGGGCCGAATGGTTCGCCGCGCATCTGGAATTCCGTTTCCCCAAGGTTGGCGACTACGCCGTCAGCGGTATTGCGCTGGAACTGCGCCAGGCGCTCGAGCCCTGGCACGTGCTGGGCGAAGAGGGCGCCATGGGCGGTACGGTGCGTTACGTGGATTCGTCACTGGAGCGTTTGCAGGTCAGGCTCAGCGGCTTGCCGCCCCAGCGTTATCTGCTGACCTGTAATGGCATCCCGGTGCCATTGCATCCCACGGGGCGGGTCGGCGAGTTCGTGGCCGGCGTGCGCTTTCGAGCCTGGCAACCGGCCAACTGCCTGCAACCGACCATCCCGGTCCATGCGCCGCTGGTATTTGACCTGCTCGATACCTGGATGCAGCGATCGCTGGGCGGCTGCCAGTACCACGTCGCTCATCCGGGCGGGCGCAATTACGACAGCTTGCCGGTCAATTCCAACGAGGCCGAGAGCCGGCGCATGGCGCGTTTCTTCCGTATCGGACACACGCCAGGGAAGCTTCCTGTACCCAACATGGAAATTAACGACGAGCTACCGATGACACTCGATTTGCGACGTTTCTGAACCGTGCACGACGCTCGGATTTTTCGTATATCCGAGCGTCACGAGCCTGCGTTAGTCTGACCATTCATTGCTGTCTGCCGAGCTTTCCATGCCTGACCTGCTAGACCGCTACCCGCTGACGGCGGGCACCTATCATGAACTGCTCGACGACAGTGGCGCCGTGCGCCCGCACTGGCGCCGGCTGTTCGAACAGTTGCAACGCAGCACGCCGGCACAACTGGTGCAGCGTCAGGCCCTGCTGACCCGGCAGATTCAGGAAAACGGCGTTACCTATAACGTCTATGCCGACCCCAAGGGCGCGGACCGGCCGTGGGAGCTGGACCTGCTGCCCCATGTCATCGCGGCTGAGGAGTGGCAACAGTTGTCGGCCGGCATCGCTCAGCGGGCGCGGTTGCTCAATGCCGTGCTGGCTGACCTTTACGGTCCGCAACGGCTGATTGCCGAAGGTCTGCTGCCCACCGAGCTGGTGTTCGGTCACAACAACTTCCTTTGGCCCTGTCAGGGCATCAGCCCGCCTGACGGAGCCTTTCTGCACCTGTATGCCGTGGATCTGGCGCGCACACCCGATGGCCGCTGGTGGGTGACGGCGGATCGTACCCAGGCGCCTTCGGGAGCCGGGTATGCGCTGGAAAACCGCACGATTGTGTCCCGGGCCTTTCCCGAGCTGTACCGTGATCTGAAGGTGCAGCACCTGGCCGGGTTCTTCCGCACCTTGCAGGAAACCCTGGTCCGTCAGGCCCCGAGTGACGGAGACGCACCGTTGGTGGTGCTGCTGACACCGGGGCGTTTCAACGAAAGCTATTTTGAACATCTGTATCTGGCTCGTCAGCTCGGTTATCCGCTGGTGGAGGGCGGCGACCTGACGGTGCGCGATGCCACGGTCTACCTGAAGACCCTGAGTGGCCTGCGTCGGGTCCACGCGATCATGCGCCGGCTCGACGATGACTTCTGCGATCCGCTGGAGCTGCGAACCGACTCCGCCCTCGGCGTGCCTGGCCTGCTTGAGGCTGTGCGGCAGGGGCGGGTGCTGGTGGCCAACGCCCTCGGCAGCGGTGTGCTGGAATCGCCGGGTTTGTTGGGTTTTCTGCCGAAGATCAATCAATTCCTGTTTGGCGAAGAACTGATCCTGCCGTCCATCGCCACTTGGTGGTGCGGTGAAGCGCCGGTTCTGGCCCAGGCCCTGGAGAAACTTCCAGAGTTGCTGATCAAGCCGGCGTTTCCGTCCCAGAGTTTTGCACCGGTATTTGGCCGTGATTTGAGTGAAAAACAGCGCAAGGAGCTCGCAGAGCGCATGCAGGCGCGTCCTTATGCCTATGTGGCGCAAGAACTTGCGCAATTGTCCCAGGCGCCGATCTGGCAAGCCGAAGACGGTCAACTGCAACCCCGTGCCATCGGCATGCGCGTGTATGCGGTCGCCAGCCGCGAGGGATATCGGGTGCTGCCCGGTGGCTTGACCCGGGTCGCCGCCCAAGCCGATGCCGAAGTGGTGTCGATGCAGCGCGGCGGCGCCAGTAAAGACACCTGGGTGTTGGGCGAGCGTGCGCCTAGCGGCGAACAATGGAAGGCCCAACGCAACATCGGTGTGCATGACCTGGTGCGGCGCGATCCGTACTTGCCGTCGCGGGTGGTGGAAAACCTGTTCTGGTTCGGTCGTTACTGCGAGCGTTGCGACGACAGCGCCCGTTTGCTGCGCATCATGCTGGCGCGCTATGTCGATGGCGACGACCCGCAAGCCCTGCAGGCAGCGGTGGACCTCGGCGAGCGGCTGATGTTGCTGCCCGAGGAGGGCGAGTTGCCGGAACGCCTGTTGGCGGCGCTGCTCGGCGATGACTGGCCGTTCAGTCTGCGTTCCAACCTGCAACGCTTGCAGTGGGCTGCTTCGCAGGTGCGCGGCAAGCTCTCGCGGGAAAACTGGCAGGCGCTGGTGGAGTTGCAGCGCGAAGCCATGGAGCTGGAAACCGAAGAGCCGGATTTCGGTGAGTTGCTGGATTTTCTCAATCGTCTGGTGATGTCCCTGGCGGCGCTGTCCGGCTTTGCCCTGGACGACATGACCCGGGATGAAGGCTGGCGTTTCCTGATGATTGGTCGGCGAATCGAACGCCTGCAATTTCTCAGCGGCAGCCTGGCGGCGTTCCTGCGGGGCGCCGGGGCTTTCGATCAGGCCGGGCTGGAGTGGTTGCTGGAACTGGGCAACAGCAGCATCACTTACCGTTCTCGATACCTGGCGGTGGCGCAGCTGATCCCGGTGCTCGACCTGCTATTGCTAGACGAGCAGAACCCTCACGCCGTGTTGTTCCAGTTGAAACTGGTGACCCGCACACTCAAACGCCTCAACGATGACTTTGGCGTGCCGCGTGAAGCAGCGCTGCCGCAATTGGTCGAGCGTCTGGCGCGATTCGATCTGGGCTGCCTGGAAAACCCGCTGTTCGGCGACGCGAGTGTTCGCGCTGCCATCGAGGGGCTGGCCGCGCTGCTGCAAGAGATCGCCGACGCCAGCGGGCAAGTTTCCGATCGCCTGGCGCTGCGGCATTTCGCCCATGTCGATGATGTCAGCCAGCGCACGGTGTCCGTCTGATGAGCGCTCACTACCAGATTTTCCACGACACCCATTATCACTACGACAGCCCGGTGTCCCTGGCCCAGCAACTGGCGCATTTGTGGCCGCGGCCTTGCGTGTGGCAGCGCTGCACGGCTCAGCAGTTGCAGATCAGCCCTGACCCCACTTCGCGCCGCGATGAGCTGGATGTGTTCGGCAATCCGCTGACCCGGCTGGCGTTTGAACGTCCTCATGATGAGCTGCTGGTCAATGCCAGCCTCACGATCGAGGTACTTCCCCGGCCCGTGCTGGACTTCAATCTTTCACCCGCATGGGAAGACACCCGTAGCGCGCTGACTTACAGCAGTCAGCCACTGTCGCCCGAATTGCTTGAAGCCTGCCGTTACCGCTTCGAATCACCTTACGTGCATCTAAAGCGCAACTTCGTCGAATTTTCCGAGAGCTGCTTCCCGACGGGGCGGCCGCTGTTGCTCGGCGTTCAGGCGTTGATGGAGAAAATCTTCAGCGAATTTACCTTCGACGCCGAAGCGACCCAAGTCGCGACGCCGCTGGTAGAAGTGTTGGAGCGTCGGCGCGGGGTCTGCCAGGATTTTGCCCACCTGATGCTCGCCTGCGTACGCTCCCGGGGCTTGGCCGCGCGCTACATCAGCGGCTACCTGCTCACCCAACCGCCACCTGGCCAGCCACGACTGATCGGCGCCGACGCCTCCCATGCCTGGGTGTCAGTGTTTTGCCCGGTGCTGGGTTGGGTGGATTTCGATCCGACCAACAATGTGCAACCGGCACTGGAGCACATCACCCTGGCCTGGGGCCGGGATTTTTCCGATGTGTCGCCGTTGCGGGGGGTAATACTGGGAGGAGGAAACCACGACCCGGAAGTCCGGGTGACGGTGATGCCACTGGAATAACAGGGATCAAAATGTGGGAGCGGGCTTGCTCGCGAAAGCAATTTCATATTCAACAAGGATGTTGCCTGACACTGCGCTTTCGCGAGCAAGCCCGCTCCCACAGGGGATGTGCAGTGGTTTCTGGATAGGGGTGTTTCAGACTGGCCTGTGAGGGTCGGCAGCAAAGCTGCCAACCCTGGACACAGATCCGGTGGGCCTGATCAGATCAACCGGCCCGGAGGTTCTCAGGCGTCGGGCGCCGAGTCTTTCGGTGCATCAACATCGTCTTCTGCCGCCACTTCACCCTCAGGGTTCAGTGTCGCTTCTTCAGCTGTAGCTTTCTTGCGCTGAAGCTTTTCCTCTTTCTTCTGCTCCTTGGCCAAGTCTCTCTGACGTTTGGCGAAGGAATAATTAGGTTTGGCCATGGGCGATCCTCTGGGGTCGAAGGTGAGGTTGAGCGGCGCATATTCTGCCCTGTATCGGTGCCGAGCCGTTAGCTGGGTTTTTGCTCGGCCCATTTTGGCGCTATGGACGGTTGCCAGGCATCCAGAGCATCGAGCAGGGTTTGCGGCGATTCGCTCACTTGCAGCATGTCACGGTGCTGCTCGCGAACGAAGCCTTCGCCGACGATGTGATCAAGAAAAGACGTCAATTTGCTGTAGAAACCATTCACTTCCAGCAAACCCAGCGGTTTGCCGTGGTAGCCGAGCTGGCCCCAGGTCCAGACTTCGAACAGCTCTTCGAGGGTGCCAAGGCCACCGGGCAGTGCGATAAAGGCATCGCTGAGCTCGGCCATCCGCGCCTTGCGCGCGTGCATGCCATCGACGACTTCCAGGCGAGTCAGGCCGCTGTGGCCGATTTCCTTGTCCTTGAGGCTTTGCGGGATGATGCCGATCACTTCACCGCCGGCCGCCAGGGCCGCATCGGCGACGATGCCCATCAAGCCCACGGCGCCACCACCATATACCAGGGTCAGCTTGCGCTCGGCCAACGCCCGGCCAAGGGCCACGGCTGCTTCGCGGTAAGCCGGGTTGGTGCCGGTGCTGGCACCACAAAATACACAAACGGATGTTAAAGACATGCCTTGCTCCTTGGTCGATCAGGGCCACAGAGTAAAGGCAGGCGCACGGCACTCCAAGGGCTAGACTTGGTGTTCCGGGGTTTCGTACGTGCCGCTGGCGCCGCAGGCGTAGGCGGCCAGCAAACTGCACAACAAGCTGTTGATCGACATGACAGACATTCCATTTGAAGGGGGACGGCCTGATGATAGGCCCGGACCAGACACTTGGCCGGTAGATATTTCGCATCGGTGCCATAGCGCGAAAGTTGTATACAATTTTTGATTCAAGTCATATGAACTTGCGAAGTTTTCAGGCAGTCTTCTGTTTATTCGCGATTTCCTTAACCCTGCCTTGGAGATTCACCATGTTTGCCAAACTTGTTGCGGTATCCCTGTTGACACTGGCCAGCAGCCAATTGATGGCTGCAGAGTGCAAAGTCACCGTCGACTCCACCGACCAGATGTCTTTCGACACGAAGGCTATTGAAATCGACAAGAGCTGCAAGACGTTTACCGTGGAACTCAAGCATTCCGGCAGCTTGCCGAAGAACGTCATGGGCCATAACTGGGTGCTGAGTAAAGAAGCCGACATGCAGCCGATCGCCACCGACGGCCTGAGCGCTGGCATCGACAAGAACTACCTGAAGGAAGGCGACGCCCGCGTGATCGCCCACACCAAGATCATCGGCGCCAAGGAAACCGATTCGGTGACCTTCGATGTGTCCAAGCTCGATGCCGCTCAAAAGTACGGTTTCTTCTGCTCGTTCCCGGGCCACATCTCGATGATGAAAGGCACCGTGACTCTGAAGTAAGACTGACCACCGCGTTATCGTTCATCGCGGGCAAGCCACGCTCCCACAGGGCCACCACCGTACCTGTGGGAGCGGGCTTGCCCGCGAAGGGGCCAGAAGCATCGATGCCTGTTCTGGCCAAAGAAAAAGCCCGCTGAAGCTCAACACTCCAGCGGGCTTTTTCATTCACTCACGCCTCAAGGCGCAAACGGCATCACCCGCTTGTGATGAGTCTTGTTGTAGGTATCAACAATGATCTTGAACGCCTCTTCACGCACCGGGTTGCCGTGCAGGAACGCATCGATCTCGGCATAGGTCACGCCGTGTGACGCTTCGTCCGGTTTGCCGGGCGACAGGTCCTCCAGATCGGCGGTCGGGACTTTCTCCACCAGCGACTCCGGCGCGCCGAAGCTGCGGGCGATGGCGCGGACCTGATTTTTCACCAGTCCACTCAGTGGCGCCAGGTCGCAGGCGCCGTCACCGAACTTGGTGAAGAAACCCATCACCGCTTCCGCCGCGTGATCGGTGCCGATCACCAGGCCATGGGCCGCGCCGGCGATGGTGTACTGGGCGACCATGCGCATGCGCGCCTTGGTGTTGCCGAGCACGAAGTCCACCGACACCGCATGTTTGCCTTCGAAGGCCGCCACTTCATTGGCCAGGGATTTGACCGCCGGACCGATGTTCACGGTGTGGCGCTCGTCCGGCTTGATGAAATCCACTGAAGCCTGGGCGTCGTGTTCATCGAACTGGGTTTCGTAGGGCAGGCGCACGGCGATGAATTTGTAGGCGGCATCACCGCTGCGCTGGCGCAGTTCACGGACGGCCCGTTGGGCCAGCAGGCCGGCGGTGAGGGAGTCGACACCACCACTGATGCCCAGTACCAGGGTCTTGAGCCCGGAATTGACCAGGCAGTCCTGAATGAAGGTCACCCGCCGGGCGACTTCGGCCTCAAGGGCGGCTTCGTCGGAGAATGGCGGCTGGACCTTGAGCTGTTCAGCAATCTCACGCTGTACGGCTTGCATGAATTCACTCCTTGCTTGATGTACTTGAAAGGGCGGCAGGAACCTGGAAAACGTGTCGCAAGTAAGCGACGAAATTCGGGTCTTTGCAGTGCGTCTTGCCTGGCTCGTCGGAGATCTTCGCCACCGGCTGGCCGTTGCAGGCGGTCATTTTAAGCACGATGCTCATCGGTTCGACACCCGGAATATCACACGTCAGGTTGGTGCCGATGCCGAAGCTGACATTGATCCGACCGCGCAGCGCCCGGAATATCTCCAGAGCCTTGGGCAGGGTCAGGCTGTCGGAGAAAGTCAGCGTCTTGCTCATCGGGTCGATGCCGAGCCTGTGATAGTGGGCGATGGCTTTTTCCGCCCAAACCACCGGATCGCCTGAGTCGTGGCGCAAACCGTCGAAAAGCTTGGCGAAAAACAGATCGAAATCGCCGAGGAAGGCATCAATGGTGATGCAGTCGGTCAGGGCAATCCCCAGCAGGCCACGGTATTCACGGACCCAGCAATCGAGTGCGGCGATCTGGCTGTCGATCAGCCGCGGGCCAAGTTGCTGGTGCGCCATGATCCATTCGTGGGCCATGGTGCCCAAGGGTTTCATGTCCAGCTCCCGGGACAGGTGAACGTTGCTGGTGCCGACGAAGCGTCCGGGGAAATCGTGCTTGAGCACATTCACCACTTCTTCCTGCACGCGGTAGGAAAAGCGACGACGGGTGCCGAAATCGGCCACCTGCAATTCGGACAATTCGTCGCTGCTGGCGTTGGCGCTCAGCCAGTCGAACTTGCGGTAGAGCTGCTCGCGGGCCTGTTCCAGCACGACTTCGCGGTAGCGATAGCGGTTGCGCACTTCGCTGACCAGCGCCAGCAGCGGCACTTCGAACAGGATCACATGCAGCCAGGGGCCCCGCAGGCGGATAAACAGTTCACCGTTTTCGAGGCCGGTGTGGATGTAACGCAGGTTGAAGCGAAACAACCCAAGAAAGCGCAGGAAGTCCGGCTTCAGGAAGCTGATGCGTTCCAGAAAGCTCAACTGGTCGGCGCTCAGGCTCAGTTCGGCCAGGCGCTCGATCTGGAATCGGATTTCCGCCAGGTACGGGCGCAAGTCCTCGCTGTTACGGCAACGAAACTCCCATTCGACTTCGACGTTCGGGTAGTTGTGCAGCACCGCCTGCATCATCGTCAGCTTGTAGAAGTCGGTGTCGAGCAGGTTCTGCACGATGCGATCGGCAAACACACTCTCGCTCATAACGGGAATCTCCGGCGTTGCAGCGGTATTGATCAGTGGCGCTAGTGGCGCATATCACTGGACAGGATTGCCAGCAGTTTTTTGGATCACAACAGACCCCTGTGGGAGCGGGCTTGCTCGCGAAAGCGGTTTCACATCCGGCAGTGATGCTGCCTGATACTCAGTCTTCGCGAGCAAGCCCGCTCCCACAGGTACTGCGTGCAACCCTAAATTTGCGACATCTCCGGGCTATCGATCTGCTCCAGCATCCACTTCACAAAGTCCCGCACCTTGGGGACTTCCGCCGAATGTTCAGGGTACGCCAGGTAGTAGGCGTCGGTGCTGGGCATTGAATGCTGCCAGGGAATGACCAGCTTGCCGTCGGCCAGTTCCTCTTCCACCAGAAAACGGGGTAACAGCGCCACGCCGCAGCCGACCTGGGCGGCGCGGATGCACATGTAAAAGGTTTCGAAGCGCGGTCCGTGGTAGCTGTGCTCGGTGTGGTAGCCCTGATGGTCGAACCAGTCATGCCAGGCCTGGGGGCGGGAAGCGTTTTGCAGCAGGACCAGGTCAGTCAGTTGTGTCGGATCGGTAAACGGTGTGTCCGGCAGGCTGCCCGGGGCGCACACCGGCACCAGCTCTTCGCCGAACAGCTTCAGGCATTCGGTGCCGGGTCGTGAGCCCTGGCCGAAGTAGAACGCCAGGTCGCTGCGACCTTGCAGCAGGTCGTCGGCTTCCTGCTCGCTGCACAGGTCCAGGTGGATCGACGGATGCCGCAGGCGCCAGCCTTTCAGGCGCGGCACCAGCCAGCGTGCACCGAAAGTGGGGGGCGTCGAAACCCGCAGGACTTCTGTTTCGCCGCCGTAGGAACGAAGGTAATGGGTCGACATCTCGACCTGCGTGAGGATTTTTCGCACCTCAACCAGGTACAGATCGCCAGCCGGCGTCATCTGCAGGCGGCGGCGCACCCGGCGAAACAGCAGGTGCTGCAACAGCTCTTCGAGTTGCGCGACCTGTTTGCTCACGGCGCTTTGGGTCAGGTTCAACTCTTCGGCGGCCCGGGTGAAGCTCAAATGCCGGGTGACGGCCTCGAAGCACTGCAATGCAGCGATCGATGGCAAGTAGCGTTTATTCAGCATGGGCGGTCCTTGGTTCTTGTTTCTTATTGCCAGCAATGCACAGCATGAATAAACGGAATGATATCTCTCTTAAAGGTCGTTTGTTGAGTAACCTCCGGGCAGCTAAAACTACAGGTCTGATCAGCCGTGATTTTCCGGCTGCACGTGTTCTGTCTTTTGCTTGAGGAGTGACCCATGGTTGCCGCATTGCTTGATCGTCTAGGTGTGAATCCGGCCCTGTACCAGAATGGCAAAGTGCCAGTGCATTCGCCGATCGATGGCAGCAGGATCGCCGCCGTTAACTGGGAAGGCGCTGCTGAAGTCGAGCAACACATCAGTCGCGCAGATCATGCGTTCGAACTGTGGCGCAAGGTTCCGGCACCGCGCCGTGGCGAGCTGGTGCGGCAACTGGGTGACATCCTGCGTGAATACAAGGCCGACCTCGGCGAGCTGGTGTCCTGGGAGGCCGGCAAGATCACCCAGGAAGGCCTGGGTGAAGTTCAGGAAATGATCGACATCTGCGACTTCGCCGTCGGCCTGTCCCGTCAGTTGTACGGCCTGACCATCGCCTCCGAGCGTCCTGGCCACCACATGCGCGAAACCTGGCACCCGCTGGGCGTTGTCGGGGTGATCAGTGCGTTCAACTTCCCGGTGGCGGTCTGGGCCTGGAACGCCACGCTGGCGCTGGTCTGCGGCAACCCGGTGATCTGGAAACCGTCGGAAAAGACGCCACTGACCGCACTGGCTTGCCAGGCGCTGTTCGATCGTGTGCTGAAGAACTTCAGCGATGCACCACCGCACCTGAGCCAGGTGATTATTGGTGGTCGCGATGCCGGCGAAGCCCTGGTCGATGATCCGCGTGTCGCGCTGGTCAGCGCCACTGGCAGCACCCGCATGGGCCGTGAAGTAGCGCCGAAAATCGCCGCGCGTTTTGCCCGCAGCATCCTCGAACTGGGCGGCAACAACGCGATGATCCTCGGCCCAAGCGCCGACCTGGACATGGCCGTTCGCGCGATCCTGTTCAGTGCCGTCGGCACCGCCGGTCAGCGCTGCACCACCCTGCGTCGCCTGATCGCCCATGAGTCGGTGAAAGAAGAAATCGTCACCCGCTTGAAAGCCGCGTACTCGAAAGTGCGTATCGGCCATCCGCTGGAAGGCAACCTGATCGGCCCGCTGATCGACAAACAAAGCTTCGACAATATGCAGGATGCGCTGGAGCAGGCCTTGAGTGAGGGCGGCCGGGTGTTTGGCGGTGAGCGTCAGCTGCAAGACAAATTCCCGAATGCCTACTACGTGTCGCCGGCTATCGTCGAAATGCCGGAGCAAAGCGATGTGGTCTGCCACGAAACCTTCGCTCCCATCCTGTACGTGGTTGGCTACAGCGATTTCCAGGAAGCCCTGCGCCTGAACAACGCCGTGCCACAAGGCCTGTCCTCGTGCATCTTCACCACCGACGTGCGTGAAGCCGAGCAGTTCATGTCGGCGGTGGGCAGCGACTGCGGCATTGCCAACGTCAACATCGGCCCGAGCGGCGCGGAAATCGGCGGCGCGTTTGGTGGCGAGAAAGAAACCGGCGGCGGTCGTGAGTCCGGCTCCGATGCATGGCGCGGCTACATGCGCCGCCAGACCAACACCGTGAACTATTCGCTAGAGTTGCCGTTGGCGCAGGGTATTACGTTCGACTAAGTCTCGTGTCGAACAGTGATCCCCTGTGGGAGCGGGCTTGCTCGCGAAAGCGGTTTATCAGTCACATTGATGCTGGATGTGCCGACGCATTCGCGAGCAAGCCCGCTCCCACATTTGAAGTATGTGTTTGTTAGGTTTCTGCTTGGAGTCTGGCAATGCCGTTACGCGAAGAGTGTCTGTGGGAAAAACTGACGCCGCAAAGGCCGGACAATTCGGCCCTCAAGGGTGAGGTCACGGTGGATGTCTGCGTCATCGGCGCCGGGTTTACCGGTTTGTCGGCGGCGGTGCATCTGCTGGAGCAAGGTAAAACAGTCTGTGTGCTGGAAGCCCATCGCGCGGGTCACGGTGGCTCAGGGCGCAACGTCGGGTTGGTCAACGCCGGGATGTGGATTCCCCCGGACGAGATCGAAGCCGGGTTTGGCAAGGAGGTCGGCAGTCAGCTCAACCGCATGTTGGGCGCCGCACCATCCCTGGTGTTCAGCCTTGTGGACAAGTACAACATCGATTGCCAGTTGCGCCGCGAAGGCACGCTGCACATGGCGCATAACGCCCGTGGCGAGGCCGACTTGCGCAGTCGTGAAGAACAATGGAAGCGTCGCGGTGCGCCCGTAGAGCTGCTCACCGGTCAGGCCTGCGAGCAAGCCACCGGCACGAAAAAGATCGCCGCGGCATTGCTCGATCGCCGCGCTGGCACACTCAACCCGATGGCCTACACCACGGGGCTGGCCAAAGCGGCCATCGGCCTGGGCGGTCAATTGTTCGATCATTCCCCGGTCACCCGTCTCGAACGCCAGGGTCAGCGCTGGTCAGTACAGACTGCCCAGGGCTCGGTCATGGCCGAGAAAGTGGTGATTGCCTCCAATGCCTACACCGAGGGCGACTGGACGGAGCTGCGGCGCAATTTTTTCCCCGGTTATTACTACCAGGTGGCCTCTGTCCCGCTGACCGAAGAGGCTGCAAGGCAAATTCTTCCCGGCGGTCAGGGATCCTGGGATACCCGTCAAGTTCTGAGCAGCATCCGTCGGGACAAGGACGGAAGGTTGTTGCTGGGCAGTCTCGGTAATGGCAATCAGAAACCGGCCTGGTTCCTCAAGGCCTGGGCCGACCGCGTGCAGCAACACTATTTCCCGTACCTCAAGCCGGTGGAATGGGAGTGCACCTGGACCGGTTGCATCGCCTTCACCCCCGATCATTTGATGCGCCTGTTCGAACCGGCGCCCGGTTTGGTGGCAGTCACCGGTTACAACGGTCGGGGCGTGACCACGGGCACGGTGGTCGGCAAGGCCTTTGCCGATTACCTGTGTAACGGAAATCCTCAAGCGCTACCGATTCCCTTTGCACCCATGCAGCCACTGGCCGGGGTGGGGTTGCGCAGCTGTCTGTATGAGGCGGGATTCTCGCTGTATCACGCGGGCCAGTGCCTGCGGATCGTGATCTGAATGTTGATTTTTGCAGTGGGAGGCGGCGCTTTTTCGATCTGCAGCTAGCCTGTAGTGGTGCGGGTTGTAGCAGTCCCGCACCAGCAGTGTGCACTTCGGTGACGCACGTTGTTACAGGCTGGTTGCACGTTGTTTAAAGCCGCGGTTGCAATGATGGCGCAGTCGGGTTGCGCCTCAAATAAAAAATGGTTTTACCTTCCGCGGTTTAGACGGTTGCACGCCCAATGAAAATGGGACCGAAACAGTCGAAATAACAAGAAAGCAGCGACTTTTTTCAGAATAAAAAACCGATGGCACGGCCCTTGCTCTGAGCATTCAGTGAAGTCGCAGTGCCAATTAAAAAAACCATGGAGCACCACCTCATGTCCCAGACGTTTTACAAGAAAGGCTTTCTGGCCCTCGCAGTGGCAACTGCGCTGGGTGTTTCTGCGTTTGCTCAGGCTGACATCAAGATCGGCGTAGCGGGACCAATGACGGGCGCCAACGCGGCATTTGGCGAACAGTACATGAAGGGTGCACAGGCCGCGGCCGATGCGGTCAACGCGGCTGGCGGGGTTAACGGGGAAAAAATCGTACTGGTCAAGGGCGATGACGCCTGCGAACCGAAACAGGCTGTGACGGTCGCCAAGGATCTGACCAACCAGAAAGTCGCCGGCGTAGTCGGTCACTTCTGCTCTTCCTCGACCATTCCGGCCTCCGAGATCTACGACGAAGCGGGCATCATCGCCATCACCCCGGGTTCCACCAACCCGGCCGTTACCGAGCGCGGCCTGAGCGCCATGTTCCGTATGTGCGGGCGTGACGACCAGCAAGGCATCGTGGCCGGCGACTACATCGTCGACGTGCTCAAGGGCAAGAAAGTTGTCGTGCTGCACGACAAGGACACCTACGGCCAGGGCCTGGCGGATGCTACCAAGGCTCAACTGGTCAAGCGCGGCGTAACGCCTGTGCTGTATGAAGGCCTGACCCGTGGCGAGAAAGACTTCAGCACCATCGTGACCAAGATCCGCGGCGCCGGCGCTGACGTCGTCTACTTCGGTGGTCTGCACCCGGAAGCCGGTCCTCTGGTGCGTCAACTGCGTGAACAAGGCCTCAAGGACGTCAAGTTCATGTCCGACGACGGCATCGTGACCGACGAACTGGTGACCACCGCTGGCGGCCCGCAATTCGTTGACGGCGTGCTGATGACCTTCGGCGCCGACCCACGCCTGCTGCCAGACAGCAAGACCGTGGTAGACGCCTTCCGCAAGGCCGGTACCGAGCCTGAAGGCTACACCCTGTACGCCTACGCTTCGGTCCAGACCCTGGCAGCAGCCTTCAACGGCGCCAAGTCCAACAAGGGCGAAGAAGCGGCTGCATGGCTGAAGAAAAACCCGGTCAAGACCGTCATGGGCGAGAAGACCTGGGACAGCAAGGGCGACCTGAAAATCTCCGACTACGTGGTTTACCAGTGGGACAAGGATGGCAAATACCACCAGCTGGAAAAACAGAAGTAAGGGCTGACTCAATTGGGTGAACCCCACGGTTCCCCTGTGGGAGCGAGCTTGCTCGCGATGACGGACTGGCAGGCAACTCATTCGTTGAATGTTAAACCGCAATCGCGAGCAAGCTCGCTCCTACAGGGGGCCGTGGTGGCCTGCCTGATCGTGGCTGACATTGCTCCGACGTATATCTGTATTTTCCTTAGAGGAACCGCACAGCCACATGTGCAGGTTCTCATTGCGTGAGATTGCGTTATGGATGGTATTTTCCTGCAGCAACTGGTCAACGGCCTGACCCTCGGGTCGGTCTATGGCCTGATCGCCATCGGCTACACAATGGTCTATGGCATCATCGGCATGATCAACTTCGCCCACGGCGAGGTTTACATGATTTCCGCTTACCTCGCGGCAATCAGTCTGGCTCTGCTGGCTTACTTCGGTATCGAATCTTTCCCGCTGCTGATGCTTGGCACACTGATCTTCACCATCGTCGTCACGGCGGTGTATGGCTGGGTCATCGAGCGTGTCGCCTACAAACCCCTGCGTAACTCCACTCGACTCGCACCGCTGATCAGTGCGATCGGTATCTCTCTGATCCTGCAAAACTACGCACAGATCTCCCAGGGCGCGAAGCAACAAGGCGTTCCGACTTTGCTCTCGGGTGCCTGGCGCGTTGATATCGGTACCGGTTTCGTTCAGTTGACCTACACCAAGGTCTTCATTCTGGTCGCAGCGTTTGTCGGGATGGGCCTGCTGACCTACGTCATCAAGTACACCAAGCTCGGCCGCATGTGCCGTGCAACCCAGCAAGACCGCAAGATGGCTTCGATCCTGGGGATCAACACCGATCGGGTGATTTCCTACGTGTTCATCATCGGTGCAGCGATGGCGGCCCTGGCCGGCGTGCTGATCACCATGAACTACGGCACATTCGACTTCTATGCCGGCTTCATCATCGGGATCAAGGCGTTCACTGCCGCGGTGCTCGGCGGGATTGGCTCACTGCCCGGCGCGATGCTCGGCGGGATCATTCTCGGGATTTCCGAGTCGCTGTTTTCCGGTCTGGTGAACTCGGACTACAAAGACGTTTTCAGCTTCTCGCTGCTCGTTCTCGTTCTGGTCTTTCGGCCCCAAGGCCTGCTCGGCCGTCCTCTTGTGTCGAAGGTGTAAGCGATGTCTTCAACCACTAAAAAAACCATTGATCTCAAAAGAAGCCTGGTTGACGCGATTCTTGCCGGCCTGGTTGCCCTGATTGTGTTCGGCCCGATTGTCGGCGTAGTCCTCGATGGCTATGGCTTCAATATGGAAACGAGCCGGGTGGCCTGGATTGTCGCCATCGTCATGGCCGGTCGCTTTGCCCTTAGCCTGTTCCTGCAAACCCCCAAGGGCCTGAGAATCCTCGAGGGATTTGAATCCACCGGGTCCGGGGTCCATGTACTGCCGCCTGATTACAAATCCCGGCTGCGCTGGATCATCCCGTTGATGATTGTTATCGCGGTGGTGTTCCCGTTTTTCTCCAACTCGTACCTGTTGGGCGTGGTCATCCTCGGGCTGATCTACGTGCTGCTGGGGCTGGGGCTGAACATCGTGGTCGGCCTGGCCGGCCTGCTCGACCTTGGTTACGTGGCGTTCTACGCCATCGGTGCCTACGGCCTGGCGCTCGGTTATCAGTATCTTGGGCTGGGCTTCTGGACGGTGTTGCCGCTGGCGGCGATTACCGCCGGACTGGCCGGTTGCATCCTCGGTTTCCCGGTGCTGCGCCTGCACGGTGATTACTTGGCGATCGTGACCCTGGGCTTCGGTGAAATCATTCGGTTGATCCTCAATAACTGGCTGACCCTGACCGGCGGCCCGAATGGCATGGCAGCGCCGTTGCCCACTTTCTTCGGCATCGAGTTCGGAAAAAGGGCGAAAGAGGGCGGGGTGCCGTTCCATGAGTTCTTCGGCATCGCCTACAACCCTGACGTGAAGTACTACTTCATCTACGCCGTGTTGTTCCTGGTGGTCCTGGCCGTGCTGCACATCAAGCATCGCCTGACCCGCATGCCGGTCGGCCGCGCCTGGGAAGCCCTGCGCGAAGACGAAATCGCCTGTCGCTCCATGGGTCTGAACCACGTGCTGGTCAAGCTCTCGGCGTTCACCATCGGCGCCTCGACGGCCGGTCTGGCCGGGGTGTTCTTCGCCACCTACCAGGGCTTCGTCAACCCGACCTCGTTCACCTTCTTCGAATCGGCGCTGATCCTCGCCATCGTGGTACTCGGTGGCATGGGGTCGACCATAGGCGTCGTAATTGCAGCATTCGTGCTGACCGTCGCCCCGGAGCTGCTGCGTGGCTTTGCCGAGTACCGCGTGCTGCTGTTCGGCATCCTGATGGTGTTGATGATGATCTGGCGACCGCGCGGCCTGATTCGGATCAGCCGTACCGGTGTGACCCCGCGTAAAGGAGTAGCGCCATGAGCGAAGTCGTACTCAGTGTAGAAAAGCTGATGATGCACTTCGGCGGCATCAAGGCGTTGAGCGATGTCAGCCTGAAAGTGCACCGCAACTCGATCTTCGCCCTGATCGGTCCTAACGGCGCCGGCAAGACCACGGTGTTCAACTGCCTGACCGGGTTCTACAAAGCCTCTGGCGGCAGGATCGAACTCAACATTCGTGGGCAACAGACCAACGTCATCAAGTTGCTGGGTGAGTCGTTCAAGCCAACCGATTTCGTTTCGCCGAAATCCTTCGCCAGTCGGTTGTTCTACAAGGCGTTCGGCGGTACTCACCTGGTGAACCGCGCTGGCCTGGCGCGGACCTTCCAGAACATTCGCCTGTTCAAGGAAATGTCGGTGCTGGAAAACCTGCTGGTGGCCCAGCACATGTGGGTCAATCGCAGCATGCTCGCCGGCATCCTCAACACCAAGGGCTATCGCAAGGCCGAAAGCGATGCGCTGGACCACGCGTTCTACTGGCTGGAAGTGGTGGATCTGGTGGACTGCGCCAACCGCCTGGCCGGTGAGCTGTCCTACGGTCAGCAACGCCGCCTGGAAATCGCCCGGGCCATGTGCACCCGTCCGCAGATCATCTGCCTCGACGAACCGGCCGCCGGCCTCAACCCTCAGGAAACCGAAGCGCTGAGCGCGATGATCCGGCTGCTGCGCGACGAGCACGATCTGACCGTGGTGCTGATCGAACACGACATGGGCATGGTTATGAGTATCTCCGACCACATTGTGGTGCTGGACCACGGCATCGTCATCGCCGAGGGTGGCCCCGACGACATTCGCAACGACCCGAAAGTGATCGCCGCTTATCTGGGCGCGGAAGAAGAGGAGGTGGTATGAGTAAACCCATCCTCGAGCTCAAGGAACTGGACGTGTTTTACGGGCCGATCCAGGCCCTTAAAGGTGTCTCGCTGCACATCAACGAAGGGGAAACCGTCAGCCTGATCGGCTCCAATGGTGCCGGCAAGTCGACCCTGCTGATGTCGATCTTCGGCCAGCCAAGGGCGGCGGACGGGCAGATCCTCTATCAGGGCGTGGACATTACCCACAAGTCGTCCCACTACATCGCCTCCAACGGCATTGCGCAATCGCCGGAAGGGCGGCGGGTGTTCCCCGACATGACAGTCGAAGAAAACCTGTTGATGGGCACTATCCCCATTGGCGACAAGTACGCCAAGGAGGACATGCAGCGCATGTTCGAGCTGTTCCCCAGGCTCGAAGAGCGGCGTACCCAGCGGGCGATGACCATGTCCGGCGGCGAGCAGCAGATGCTCGCCATCGCCCGGGCCCTGATGAGCCGGCCCAAGTTGTTGCTGCTCGATGAGCCAAGCCTGGGCCTGGCGCCGATCGTGGTGAAGCAGATCTTCGCCACCCTGCGGGAACTGGCCAAGACCGGCATGACCATCTTCCTGGTGGAGCAGAACGCCAACCACGCCCTGCGGTTGTCTGACCGGGCTTATGTGATGGTCAACGGCGAAATCCGCATGACCGGCACCGGCAAGGAGTTGTTGGTCAACGAGGATGTGCGTAGCGCCTATCTCGGCGGGCACTGAGTCTGCTTTGTTATGCACAAGCCCCGGCGCGCAATCGCCGGGGCTTTTTTATTTCTTCCAACGCCGCAGTCCCCTGTGGGAGCGGGCTTGCTCGCGAAAGCGGTGGATCTGTCCTGATGATGTTGAATGTGACGCCGTCTTCGCGAGCAAGCCCGCTCCCACAGGGGGGCTGCGGCGTGCATTCAGGAAATTGTGGAAAACAATATTCCCAAGCTCGTAAAGCGCGACATAAAGCCGCTGCAAATAGTTGTTTTGCCACGGTTTTGACTTGTCCCCGTTTGCTGTGGAACCGGCTGTGAATAACGTGGGAGTAGCTGGCTGCAGGCCTTTTAAACCGTGGCTTGCAGAGGTGTGGTTGTTTTTTGATCAAGTGTTTTTGCGCAGCTTGCAGGCTGCTTTGTCAACCTTTTTGTTCGGGATGAAAATGCATGGAATCGGCGTGGACAAGCCTGTGGATAAGTCTGTGACTAAACTCTGGAAAGACTCGGCTGAAGGCCGTGGTTACTGGCTTGGCGCCATCGCCGGTTTGACCCGTCAGTCATGAAAATGGCCAAGGGCTACACAGCAGGCGGTTGAGGGTCAAGCAAAAAAGTTTCAAAACCCCGCGCAAAGCCTTGTGGATAGCGGCTTGCAGCTTTTCCACTTGCCCCCAAAGACTGTGGACCGGCCTGTGGATAACGTGCGCGCACATGGCTGTAGGCCACGCTGGTCAAGGGGTTGCCGGGGTTGAGCGTTTTTTGAACAGATTGAACGGTGGTTGCCGCTGTGGACAAGGCCGGGCATGCTGCCTGCTGATTTTCTATTCCAATGGCTGGCGATCAGCCGAAGCAAGGAGAACACGATGTCCAACACCCTGTTTATTACCGGCGCGACCTCCGGTTTTGGTGAAGCCTGTGCCCGTCGTTTTGCCGAGGCCGGCTGGAAACTGGTGCTGACTGGCCGTCGTGAAGAACGCCTCAATGCGTTGTGCGCCGAGCTGTCGAAGCAGACCGAAGTCCATGGCCTGGTGCTCGATGTGCGTGATCGCAAGGCCATGGAGGAGGCGATTGCCAATCTGCCGCCATCCTTTGCAAAGCTGCGCGGGTTGATCAACAACGCCGGGCTGGCCCTGGGGGTTGATCCTGCGCCCAAGTGCGACCTGGACGACTGGGACACCATGGTCGATACCAACGTCAAAGGCCTGATGTACAGCACCCGTCTGCTGTTGCCGCGCCTGATCGCCCACGGTCGTGGTGCCGGTATCGTCAACCTGGGGTCCATCGCCGGCAACTACCCGTACCCGGGCAGCCACGTGTATGGCGCGACCAAGGCGTTCGTCAAACAGTTCTCCGTGAACCTGCGCTGCGACCTGCAAGGCACGGGCGTACGGGTCAGCAACATCGAGCCGGGCCTGTGCGAGAGCGAGTTCTCGCTGGTGCGTTTTGCCGGTGACCAGGAGCGCTACAACGCCACTTACGCTGGCGCCGAGCCGATTCAGCCGCAGGACATCGCCGAGACAATCTTCTGGGTGCTCAATGCCCCGGCGCACATCAACATCAACAGCCTGGAGCTGATGCCGGTGAGCCAGACCTGGGCCGGGTTTGCTATTGATCGCAGTGGTGGCAAGGCTTAATACCGAGTCATCGTTCTTCGCGAGCAAGCCCGCTCCCACATTAGACCGCGATCCAATGTGGGAGCGGGCTTGCTCGCGAAGGGGCCGGAGCGGATAAATCCGGACATCAGCTAGACTCCTCCCTCAAGCAATCCGCCGCACCCGGCGGTCTAGAGGTATCCGAGGAGATCAAGTGAGTAATCGAGGCGAGCAGGCGCTGCTCAAACAATCGACCTTCCTGATGCTCGCCGTGACATTCGCCGGGATCATCACCGGTTTTGTTTCGGGCGCCCAATCCATTCTGTTCGATGGCTTCTTTTCGTTGATCGCGGCCTTCATCAAGGTCCTGATGCTGATCACCGCCCGGCTGATCGCCAAGGAAAGCAACCAACGCTTTCAGTTCGGTTCCTGGCACCTGGAGCCCATGGTGCTGGTGATCGAAGGCAGTTTCATATTCCTGGTGGCCGTTTATGCCTTTCTCAACGGTGTGTTCGGCATCATCAGTGGTGGCCGCGAAGTCGAACTCGGTCTGGTGATTTTCTACGCGGCCTTCTTCACTGTCGTTGAGCTCGTTTATTTCTTCTACGTCCGCCAACGCAATCGCACGCTCAACTCATCGCTGATCCAGTTCGACAACATCAGTTGGCTGGTGGACGCGATGCTGTCGGCGGGACTGCTGGTGAGTTTCCTCATCGCGCTGCTGCTCAAGACTCAGGGTTACGACAAGTGGGCGGTGTATGTCGACCCGATGATCCTGATTCTGCTGGCCTTGGGCATGCTCCCCCCAGCGTTCAAAATCCTCGGGCCGGCCTTGCGCGATGTGCTGGGGATCGTCCCGGATCAACTGGACGACAAGGTGCGTCAGGTGATGGAGGTGGCGAAAGTCGAGCATGGTTTCGACGATTACATTTCCTACGTGCAGAAACACGGCAGGGCCTGTTTTATCGAGATTCACATCGTATTGCCGAAGGATTACTGGCTGGACGGTGTGGGGCAACTGGACAGTTTGCGCGAGGAAATTTCCACGAAGCTTGGCGAGGCGGATGCTGCGCGATGGCTGACCATCAGCTTTACCGGGGACCGCAAGTGGATTGAGTGACAAGGCGACCTCTTCGAGGTCATTCGCGAGCAAGCCCGCTCCCACAGGGATTGTATGCAACCTGTGGGAGCGGGCTTGCTCGCGAAAGCGGCCGAACAGTCAGCCGAGATATTCCGCCAACCCGCGATAACAGGTTGCCAGGTGATAAGGCGTGGTCGACGGCATGTCGCGGCGGCTGACTTCACCGTGCTCGTCACGGCACTCGTACCAGCCGCCGGCATGCAGCGAGCGCTGCTGCAATGCCTGCAATTGACGCAGTACAGCCGCTTCGCTGTCCGGGCGCAGCGTTAATGCACGTAGGTACTCGGCCTGGGCCCAGATGCGTTGCGTGGCGTCCCGGGTACCGCCATCGGCTGCGAAATCGAGCATCGCCCGCACGGCGCCAGTCTGCTGATCAACGCCCACTTGCTCGGTAAAGGCGAAGGCCCGCTCCAGATCGGCATGCAGCGTCGAATTGCGCAACAGCGCCGAGGATTCCAACAGGAAATACCACTCGAACTGATGCCCCGGTTCAAACCAGTTATCCACAGACCCCAGCGGTTTTTCCATCAACACGCCGTGCTGTGGATCGATGAAGCGCGCGTGCATGGCTGTGCATAACCCGACGAGTGCCTGTTGCACGTCGAGGTCTTCACGCACCGACAGGGTGGCGAGGAAAGCTTCGGCCAGGTGCATCAGCGGGTTTTGCAAAGGGCCGCTGTCCAGCGATGCCCAGTCGCGGTCGAGCGTGGCTTCGTACAGACCGTCGTCCGTGGCGAAACGCTGCGCGACCACTTCCAGCGAGGCGTTGAGCACCGACTCCACCAGCGGCTCGCGAACCTTGTCCCAGTAATGGGCGCAGGCGAACAGGATGAAGGCGTGGGTGTAGAGATCCTTGCGCTGATCCAGCGGCGCACCTTGTGCATCGACACTGTAGAACCAGCCGCCGTGCTCGGCATCGTGGAAGTGCCGCTGCAAGGAGCGGAACAACGCGGCGGCACGCTCTTCGGCGCCCGGTACCTGACCGATCAGGCTGGCAAACAGATACAACTGCCGCGCACAGGCCATGGCCCGGTAGCGTTGCGGTGGCAGCGGTTGGTGTTTGGCATCCAGCGCCTCATAAGGCAACGCCATATCGGCGTTCCAGCCCGGACCTTGCCAGAGCGGCACGATGACGTTCAGGAAATGCTGTTGCACCGAGGCGAACAGGGCGGTCAATTCAGGCTGAGAGGCAGAGCGGGAAACAGGCGGCATTGGCTGGCGTCGTCACGGCAGGGGCGATTGCGCGACATGTTAGCAGAGAGGCTGGCCTGAGAGAGGCTGTGTCTGTCAGGCCGCCTTCGTCGGAACGCCGCCCGGGGCAAGCCCGCTCCCACAGGTGTAGGCATTCCAATGTGGGAGCGGGCTTGCCCGCGAAGAGGCCGGGTCAGACACCAGAGAGTCAACCTGCCAGCAACCACACTCCAGTCGCCGCCGAAGCCGCGCCCGCCAGTCGCACCAGGGGCGCTGCGGCCTGCGGCAACACCCGCACCAGCGCATAACCCGCCGCGTGCAACACCGCCGTCGCCGCAACAAAGCCTGCGGCGTAGGTCCAGGGACTCGACATTTCCGGCAGTTCCAGCCCGTGCGCGACACCATGAAACAGCGCAAACAACGCCGTCGCACCCACCGCCATCACCAACGGTGGACGCACTGCCAAGGCAACCGCCAGCCCCAAAGCCAACACGGAAGCGGCAATCCCGCTCTCCAGTGCCGGCAGGTTCAATCCTTCAAAACCCAACAGCCCGCCAATCAACATAGTGCCGACAAAGGCGCACGGCAGCGCCCAGCGTGCGGCGCCTTGCTGTTGTGCTGCCCACAGGCCGACCGCGAGCATTGCCAGCAAGTGATCGAGACCGCCAAGTGGGTGGCTGATACCGGCGATCAAGCCGTTGTCGCCGTGTCCCGGATGGGCGAAGGCGAGGGCCGGAGTCAGCAGCAGGGCCAGGGCGCCGAGAATGCGTTTGAGTGTCATGGATAAGCTTCCTTGTTGATAAGTCGTGATCAGGCCGCGGTCAGCAAACCCTGGCGTTCGATGAAGGCAATGATCTCTTCCAGGCCCAGGCCGGTTTTCTGATTGCTGAAGACAAAGGGCTTGCCGTTGCGCATGCGTTGGGTGTCGCTGTTCATCATCTCCAGCGAGGCGCCGACCAGAGGTGCCAGGTCGATCTTGTTGATCACCAGCAGGTCGGATTTGCAGATTCCCGGCCCGCCCTTGCGTGGCAGCTTGTCGCCGGCCGAGACGTCGATCACGTAGATGGTCAGGTCGGACAGTTCCGGGCTGAAGGTCGCGGAGAGGTTGTCGCCACCGGACTCCACGAGAATCAGGTCCAGCCCCGGAAAACGGCGGTTGAGCTGATCCACGGCTTCGAGGTTGATCGAGGCGTCTTCGCGGATGGCCGTGTGCGGGCAGCCACCGGTTTCCACGCCGATGATGCGCTCCGGTGCCAGGGCTTCATTGCGCACCAGAAAATCTGCGTCTTCGCGGGTGTAGATGTCGTTGGTCACGACGGCCAGGTTGTAACGCTCGCGCAGGGCCAGGCACAGGGCCAGGGTCAGGGCGGTTTTGCCGGAGCCGACCGGGCCGCCGATACCGACGCGCAGGGGTTGTGCGTTCATGTGATTCTCCAAAATAAATGGCCCTAGGAACGGAACAGACGGCTGTACTGGCGCTCGTGGGCCATACACGCCAGGGACAGGCCGAAAGCGGCGCTGCCGTAATGATCGGGATCGACTTGAGTGGCGTTCTGTTGAGCTTGTTGAAGCAGCGGCAACAGTTCGCTGGTCAGGCGTTGGGCAGCTTGCTGACCCAGGGGCAGGGTCTTCATCAGCACCGCCAACTGGTTTTCCAGCCAGCTCCAGAGCCATGCGGCCAGGGCGTCCTGCGGGCTGATCTGCCAGGCGCGCGCGGCCAACGCCCAACCCAGGGCCAGATGTGGCTCGCTGCGCTGTTCGAGGAAGGCGCGGGCGGGGGCGTCGAGCTCCGGCAAGCCATTGAGCAATTGCTGCAACGAGTAGCCCATCTGCCGGCTCTCCTGATGCAGCTCGCGGGTTTCGCGGCTGGCGCGGTGTTCCTCGCAGCGCTGCAACAATTCGTCCCAGTTTTCCTCGCTGGCGGCCACGCAATGGGCGAGCAGCAAGGGTGCTTCGAAGCGTGCCAGATTCAGCAGCAACTGATCGCTGATCCAGCGTCGCGCACTGTCGGGGTCGTGAACACGGCCGTTATCCACAGCCATTTCCAGCCCCTGGGAGTAGCTGTAGCCGCCAATCGGCAATTGCGGACTGGCCAGGCGCAACAGCGCCCAGGCGGGGTTCATGTGCGTACGCCGAACTGGTGAAGTTTCGGCGCGTAGTTGAAGTCTTCATCGCCGTGACGCGAATGATGATGGCCACCGCCGTAGGCGCCATGTTCCGGCTGGAATGGCGCCTCGATGTTCACGGCAACGGCACCGAGTTGTTCGAGCATGGCCTTGAGCACGTAGTCGTCGAGCAGGCGCAACCAGCCGTCGCCGACTTGCAGGGCGACATGGCGGTTGCCCAGGTGATAGGCCGCGCGGGTCAGTTCGAAGGCATTGGCGCAGGTGACGTGCAGCAGTTGTTCGGGACGGGCGCAGACGCGCACGATTCGCCCGTCTTCGGCTTGCAGGCACTCGCCGTCACGCAACGGCGGCTGGCCGCGCTCCAAAAACAATCCGACGTCTTCGCCTTCGGCACTGAAACAGCGCAAACGGCTTTTGCTGCGGGCTTCGAACGTCAGGTGCAGTTCGGCGGCCCAAACGGGTTGAGGGTCGATTCTGCGATGAATCACCAGCATCGGAAGGCTTCCAGCAATGGACAATGCTCAGGCTAGAGCAAGGGGCTTGCCAATCGACATGATGTGTAGGAAATGCCTGACGGAGGCGTAGGGCTGGTATCGATGGAGTGAGTTTTTTGGTTGAAGTTGGTGCGTTGTTTTTGATTCGCGCACCAAGTTAAAGCGGCGAGGTTTAATGTGGGAGCGAGCTTGCTCGCGATGGCGGTGGAACTGTCACATAGATGGTGGATGTCATGCCCTCATCGCGAGCAAGCTCGCTCCCACAGGGATTTCATCCACAGAAAGTTACTCAGTGCTGCCAAGCCCTTGCCAATGCTTGAGGCCGATAAAGATAAACCGCAACTGCTGGGTGATTTTCGCCTGGGGCGTGAGGTGCTCTGGCAAGGCTTCGGCTGGCGGATCGATGATGTCCGGCAGGGTGGCGAACACGCTCTTGACGATCAGATCCGCCATGACGCTCAGGTCGGCGATATCCAGATGCTGCAGTTTCGGCATCAGTGACAAATCCGCCGCCAGGTCCGAGCTGATGTTTTCACGCAAACGGCCGATGGCCTGGCGCACCGGCACCGAACCGCCGTACTGCTCACGGGCAAGAAACAGGAACTGCGAACGGTTGGCGCTAACCACATCGAGAAAGATCCGCACCGAGGCATCGATGATGCCGCCCATCACGAACTCGTTGTGTCGTACCAGGCGAATGGTTTCGCGGAATGTCTGGCCGACTTCGCTGACCAGTACCAGGCCCAATTCATCCATATCGGCAAAGTGGCGGTAGAAACCGGTCGGTACGATGCCGGCGGTTTTCGCGACTTCGCGCAGGCTCAGGCTGCCGAATCCTCGGCCGCCATCCATCAGGCGCCGGGCAGCGTCCATCAGGGCGTTACGGGTTTGTTGTTTCTGTTCGGCGCGGGGCAGCATCGCAAGGGCGTTTTCTGGACAGGGACGCGGCGCACTCTAGCAAATCGGCTTTGCTGGCGTCGAACGACTGTGGGGGGGATCACGCGGGGAAGTGTGGCATCTATCAAGCGGGCCTATGAAAATTCAAAAGCCCAATCCGGGGATTGGGCTTTTTTTCAAGGCGGCCATGAAGCTTAGCTCACGGCGCTGTTGCGTTCGATCACGCGGTCACCACCGCCTTCAGCAAGGGTTTGACCTTGTGGAGTACGATCCGAACCGTCGGCGGCAAGGGTCTGGCCTTGTGGAGTACGGTCGGAACCATCAGCAGCCAGGGTTTGACCTTGTGGGGTGCGATCCGAACCATCAGCGGCAAGGGTCTGGCCTTGTGGGGTACGATCGGAACCATCGGCAGCCAGGGTTTGGCCCTGTGGAGTACGGTCCGAGCCATCCTGAGTGATCAGGCCTTTTTCTTTCAGGCGATCATTACCGCCTTCGGCAAGGGTCTGGCCTTGTGGGGTGCGGTCGGAACCATCGGCGGCGACGGTCTGGCTGAACACCGAGTGGTCTTGTTTCACTTGTGGGGTGGCCTGGTCAGCCGCCGGCAGGGCAAAGGCAGTGCTGGCCAGCATCGAAAGTGTAAGGCTAAGCAGTAGTTGGCGTTTCATGATTGTTTTGCTCCGTGGGGGTGCGAATAAGTGGGCACGAGAGCAATGCTACTCTCGATAAATCGATATGAAAGTTCATAAACGCAATGGTAATAATCAACGGAATTGATTGTTTGCTGCGGAGGCCCTAGGCCGGGCGTTTCCGGCGAGTTGTCTTGCACTTTTGTGGGTGTTTTCGACCCACCTGTGTTGTGCAAAAGTGCAGGTCCGGTAACGCAGGTCGACCGGCTGGTCAGTATTGGACTGGGCGAAATCGGCGAAATCGGTCTTTCGATTAAACCTGCCGGGTTTTTATCAGTCGTAGTTTGCATGGCGAGCCCTTTGCGGCTCACCGTTTCACATGTGCGTCGCAGTCGGGGCGCCCGGTCGTATCAGGAGCCCTGTGCAATGACGCGCACTCAAAAGACGTTGGTCTGGACCCTTTCCACTTTCCTCACCTTGTTGGTGATGCTGGTGCTGATCATCGTGTTCTTCGACTGGAACCGGATCAAAGCGCCGCTCAACGCCAAAGTTTCCGAAGAGCTGCACCGGGCTTTCGCCATCAACGGCAATCTGTCGGTGGTCTGGCAACCCGAGCCCGATGAAGGCGGCTGGCGCGCCTGGGTACCGTGGCCTCATGTGGTGGCCGAAGACTTGAGCCTGGGCAATCCCGACTGGTCGAAACAGCCGCAGATGGTCACCCTCAAACGGGTGGAACTGCGTATTTCACCCCTGGCATTGCTGGCGCAGCGGGTGGTGATCCCGCGTATCGATCTCACCGAGCCCAACGCCCACCTGCAACGCCTGGCTGACGGGCGCGCCAACTGGACCTTCAAATTCGACCCAAAGGACCCGGACGCCGAGCCTTCGAGCTGGGTGGTGGATATCGGTGCGATCGGCTTTGACAAGGGGCATGTCACCCTCGACGACCAGAACCTGAAGACCCAACTCGACGTACTGATCGATCCATTGGGCAAGCCGATTCCGTTCAGCGATATCGTCGGCGACAAAGCGGCGAAAGCCGCGCAGGAGAAGGGTTCGTCACCCCAGGACTATGCATTCGCCCTCAAGGTCAACGGCCAGTACCACGGCCAGAAGCTCGCGGGCCAGGGCAAGATTGGCGGGCTGTTGGCGTTGCAGGACGCGGCACGGCCGTTTCCGCTTCAGGCACAGGTAAAAATCGCCGATTCCAGCGTCGAACTGGCCGGCACCCTGACCGATCCGCTGAACCTCGGCGCCCTGGACCTGCGCCTGAAACTGGCCGGTACCAGCCTGGGCAATCTCTACCCACTGACCGGTGTGATCCTGCCGGACACGCCACCCTATGCCACCGACGGCCATCTGATCGCCAAGTTACACGAGCCGGGTGGCGCGGTATTCCACTATGACGCATTCAACGGCAAGATCGGTGAAAGTGACATCCATGGCAACCTGACCTACGTGGCCAGCCAGCCACGGCCGAAGCTCAGCGGTTCGCTGTTGTCCAATCAATTGCTGTTCGCTGACCTGGCACCGCTGATTGGTGCCGACTCCAACGCCGAGCAGAAGGCCCGAGGCGGTGACAGCAAACAACCGGCGGACAAAGTGCTGCCGGTCGAAGAGTTCAAGACCGACCGCTGGCGCGATATGGACGCCGATGTCGAGTTCACCGGCAAGCGCATCGTGCACAGCGAAAAACTGCCGTTCAACGATCTCTATACCCATCTGGTACTCACCGATGGCGTGCTCAGCCTCGAGCCGCTGCGTTTCGGCGTGGCCGGCGGCAAGCTGGATGCGCAGATTCGCCTGAACGGCCACACCGATCCGCTGGAGGGCCATGCCAGACTCACGGCGCGAGGCTTCAAGCTCAAGCAGTTGTTCCCCGGCTTTGAACCGATGAAAACCAGTTTCGGCGAACTCAACGGCGACGGTGATATCAGCGGGCGCGGCAATTCGGTGGCTAAACTGCTGGGCAGCGCCAATGGCAATCTGAAAATGCTGATCAACGATGGCGCTATCAGTCGCGAGTTGATGGAGTTGGCCGGGCTGAACGTCGGCAACTACGTGGTCGGCAAGATCTTTGGCGACAAGGAAGTGAAGATCAACTGCGCCGCCGCCGACTTCGGCATTCAGTCCGGCCTGGCGAGTACCCGCTTGTTTGTGTTCGACACCGAGAACGCCATTGTTTACATCGATGGCACGGCGAACATGGCGACCGAACAACTGGACCTGACCATCACCCCGGAATCAAAGGGCTGGCGTTTGATTTCGTTGCGTTCGCCGCTGTACGTGCGGGGCAAGTTCATCAAGCCCGATGCCGGGGTCAAGGCCGTGCCGTTGATGTTGCGTGGAGCCGGGATGGTCGCGTTGGGCGTGATCGCCGCACCGGCGGCAGGGTTGTTGGCGCTGATAGCGCCGAGTGGCGGCGAGCCGAACCAGTGCGCGCCGTTGCTGGAGCAGATGAAGGCGGGCAAGGCGCCGAAGACTGTAAAAAACTGAATATGTTGGTGAGCAGTGTTCAAGCGCCCCCGACTCCGGGTCGCTTGAACGTCCGGCGAGGCTAGATTATTCAACTCAAGCCGGTGGGCGCATGGATTTGCAATAACTCCGTTTCCATCCTGTTACCCAGTTTCTTGAGTACGTCATCTCTTACGCGATTGTATTGGCGCCCATCCAGCAAACTACTCATTAGCCAAATGTTGGTCTTGTGTTCGTTGGTGCTATTCAAAACCGGCTGGTCGAGAATATCTATTGCAATCTTTTGGGCTGTTTCGAACGCCACTTGCAGAGTTACCACGGTTTTATCGTTGCGAACAATCGTCAGCAGAATAGCCGTTGAAACCAATATGTCCGTGGTGGTGTTGCTCATAATAGCGTTTCTTTGAAGTTTCTCGACGATTACCCTGATCGCCGGTGAGTCAGACTGGAGTTTTGCCAGTTGAGCAAATGCAATAGCGAGCGCTTGCCGTTCATCTTGTGGCAGGGCACTCCCGGCGCTTTGTTCAATAATATTAAATAGGCTGCTGTGTTTAAATTCGAGTTGCTGGGTCGCCCGGCTATTGACCGTCCAGCCAATTTTTTGAACGGTATCTGTATAGGTTGGCCAAGAAGTTTCACGGTTTCTGCTTTTTTGTGCTGCCACCAGTTCGCCTAGCAGGCTAGACGCTAGAATATCTTTTTTAAAGCTGTCAGTGTGCAGGCCGTAGAAGATCGTTATGTTGCCATTAACCAACCAGGTATCAATTGTTGTTTTTTTCATATTTTTACCTACGCGCAGGTGGGCGCAAGAAATTGTTTAAATCGGCCTGCTATGGCCGATTTAAACATGTCATTGGTTGTTAGAAATCAGGCAGTTCATCAATGAATTTTTTACCGCTTTCGCTAAATTTCCTGTACAGGTCGCCACGCAGGCCTGAAAACGTTTTAGTGTCCAGGTAAGTGCGCACAGCACCCGTTTTCATCGTGGTGGACTGGCGGGTCGATTTCCAGAACAGAATACCGCGGGTGCTCTCCCTTGCATCCAGGGAGATGCAGTTGAGGACCATGTTTGGTTGCCCACCGTTATCAAGCCAGATCGGTGCGATATCGAATTTTGCCTGGGTGCCCAGCTTAGAGTTACGATCAAAAATCTTAATGGCATCGGGACTTTTCTGCACCGCCTCAACGGCCTTTTTCGCAACATCAGCCAGGATTTTAGCCGCATTACTACCAATCAATCCTGCAGCCACTTCCAGGGCAACCTGATCCATTGTCAGGCCAACTCTCTTGACTGTGACCTCCTGGATGTTCCGGTTTTGAGTCACCCAGCCCAGTTTGCTCAGGCCGTCAACATAGTAGCGATACCATTCGAAGAGTTGCTCATCTTTGGGGAAGAGTTTGGTGGCGGCGTTTTGCATGACCAGTTTGCACAAATTGACGTCGTCGATGATTTCCTGCGAAACGCCGGGCAGGAAGGCATTGATAGTATCAGGCATGACGCTGGCGGTTGGTTTGTCGATATCATGTTCAGGTTTGTTCGAGAGCGTAGAAAATACAGGTGCCGAGCGCTGCGTGATGATAGGTAATGCTGGCAGGGAATCAATAAATTCGAGTCGTTGTTCAAGTAGCATGAAAGTAATCCTTTACTTATTGGTGTGAGCAGCCGGCTGGCTGTGGTTGTTAGAATAGGTTTATAGATTTCAAAGTCTAGTTTTGGTTTGTAACTTCAGGTTTTAGTTGCGTTTATTATTCGTTGTTTGTGGTTGTTTTAATTCGTAGTGGTGAACTTAAGCAGTCGTTAAACTTGAAACACTTGAACTGTTGTCGAGGCGCTGGTCAGCGCACCGCATGCCCGGACAACAATGCCTCTTCACGCAACCACGCAAAAAAAGCCCGAACCGGTGGATGTCGCTCACGCCCCGGCACGCACAGTGCGCTGTAGCCGGCTCCATCGACCTGGATTTCCCCCCGGTACGGCAACAACAGACCACTGGCCACGCTTTCCGACACCAGAATATTGCTTGCCAGCACCAGGCCTTGGCCGGCAATCGCCGCTTGCAGGGCGTAATGCTCTTCGTCGTATTCGCGCACGGCGGGCCGACCGCTCAGCCAGGTTTCGCCGGAGCGAGCGCACCAGGCCTCCCAGCCGTGGGCATAGAGTTTGGAGTTGTGCCAGCGCACGCTGATCAGCGTCGGGGCGCGACTCGACGCCAGGGCCACTTGTTCAGGCGAACCGTAGACACCAAAGGACTCATCGAACAGGCACTGGCCGTACAGGTTGGGGTAATCATCGAGGCTGTAGCGCAGCACCAGGTCGACACTGGCGTCCTGATGCAGATCGATGACTTCGCAGTGGGTATCGAGGCGCACGTTGATGTTCGGGTGTCGGGCGTAGAAACGTCCCAACCGTGGCACCAGCCACAGGGCGGCGAAGGCGGCGGTAGTGGAGACCGTCAGGCTGGCGCCACTGCGTTGCGGACGCAGTGTATCGACACTTTGCGCCACTTCCAGAAATGCCCCATGCAGGCTTTGGAACAGCCGTTCGCCGCATTCGGTCAGGCGTACCTGGCGCGGCAGGCGCTCGAACAATGGCACGCCGAGCCAACTTTCCAGGGAGCGGATCTGGTGGGACACCGCCGTCGGCGTCACCGAGAGTTCTTCGGCAGCAGCCTTGAAGCTCAGCAGGCGTGAGGCGGATTCAAAAGCGCGCAGGGCGGTCAGCGGCAACGAGGCGAACATTGAACACTCCATGGATGAAATGGATTCATCCAGACTGATTTCTGCTCATTTGAGCGAGGACGGTAGTGAGCTTCAAGCTGCAAACCACAAGCCGTTTGAGTTTAGCCCTGAGGAGAGACAGATGAGTAAAATTCTTGCTGTTCACGCCAGCCCCCGTGGTGATCGTTCGCACTCCCGACGTTTGGCCGAAGTGTTTCTGGCGGCCTGGCAGGCTCGTCATCCACACGCGCAACTGACCCGACGCGAAGTCGGTCGGGCGCTGATTCCGCCGGTCAACGAGGCATTCGTGGCCGCCGCGTTTTACCCCGAGCCCGCCGCTCGGCCGCTGTCGATGCAGGCCGATCTGGCGTTCAGCGACGAACTGGTCGGCGAACTGCTTGGCCATGATGTGCTGGTGATTTCCACGCCGATGCATAACTTCAGCGTCCCCAGCGGCTTGAAAGCCTGGATCGATCAGATCGTGCGGGTGGGGGTGACCTTTCATCACACCCTGGACAATGGCGTGGCCCAGTACGAGCCGTTGGTGCTGGGTAAAAAGGCCCTGATCATCACCAGCCGTGGCGGCTTCGGTTTTGGTCCGGGCGGCGAGCTGGAAGCCATGAACCATGCCGACACGCTACTGCGTACGGTCCTTGGATTCATTGGCATCACGGACGTCACCGTGGTGGCTGCCGAGGGCGAGGAGTCCGCCGAGCGCAGCTTTGAAATCTCTGCCGCCGAGGCTGAGCAGCGCTTGTTGGCGCTGGCCGGAGAGTTCTAGATGGCCTGGCTGTTTCTGCTGGTCGCCGCCGGGTTCGAAGTCACCTTCGCCATGGGCATGAAATACGCCGAGGGCTTCACCCGGCTATGGCCTTCGCTGGTCACCGTAGTGGCCGCTGTGGGCGGGATCTATTTTCTGACCCTGGCCATGCGCGAGCTGCCGGTGAGCATTGCGTACCCGATCTGGACCGCCATCGGTTCGCTGGGCACGGTGTTTCTCGGTTTCGCGCTGCTGGGTGAAAGCCTGACCGTGATCAAGCTGGTCTCGGTCGGGCTGATCGTGGCGGGCGTGGTAGGGTTGAAGTAGGGCGGATGACATAGACTTGTCATCTTCGCTGGTGATGCTTGGCGGATGTCTTGCATCCAGCCTTGCGTCACCGCCCGACCACAAGGATGTCCGCCCATGTCGCAAGGTTCTGCCCCGCGCTACCCGCTGGTGTTGGTCCCGGGAATGCTCGGGTTCATCCGGTTGGTGCTCTATCCGTATTGGTACGGGATCGTCGAGGCGTTGCGCCATGGCGGTGCGGTGGTGTTCGCGGTGCAGGTCTCGCCGCTTAACTCGAACGAAGTGCGGGGCGAGCAATTGCTGGCGCGTATCGAAGAAATCCTGCGGGAAACCGGGGCCGACAAGGTCAACCTGATCGGTCATAGCCAGGGCTCGCTGACCGCCCGTTATGCAGCGGCCAAGCGCCCGGACCTGGTGGCATCGGTGACCTCGGTGGCGGGGCCGAACCACGGTTCGGAGCTCGCCGATTACCTGCACGAACATTATCCCCACGAGAGCGTCCGTGGTCGTCTGCTGTGCTTTTTGCTACGGATCGTCGGCGCGTTGATGGGGTTGTTGGATACCGGTTACCGCGGGCCGAAGCTGCCGGTGGATATCCATGCGTCCCATCACTCTCTTACCAGCGCTGGCGTCGCGCTGTTCAACCAGCGTTATCCACAGGGGCTGCCTGACACCTGGGGCGGTCATGGGCCGGAGGAGGTCAACGGCGTGCGCTATTACTCCTGGTCTGGCACCTTGCAACCGGGCATTACCGATCGCGGGCGCAACCTGCTGGACGGCACCAACCGCAGTTGCCGGCTGTTCGCTAAAACCTTCGTCCGCGAAGCCGGGCATTGCGACGGCATGGTCGGGCGCTACAGCTCGCACCTGGGCATGGTGATTGGCGATGAGTATCCGCTGGATCACTTCGATATCGTCAACCAGTCGCTGGGGCTGGTGGGCAAGGGGGCTGAGCCGATCCGGTTGTTTGTCGAGCATGCGGCGCGGTTGAATGCGGCGGGGCTTTAGACCGAGTTATCGTTCATCGCGGGCAAGCCACGCTCCCACAGGTTTTCGGTCGTTCGCAACAGACGGGTTCGACACAACACCTGTGGGAGCGAGCTTGCTCGTGATGGCGTCAAATCAGGCAACACTGACCTTGCGCCCCAACACCGTCGTCCAACGCTCGGAAACGATCACCCCACCCAAGGTCAACACCCCGCCCACCAGGTGATACATCGCCAGTTGCTCATGCAGTACCACCGCCGCAATCAATGCGGTAATCAGCGGCAGCAAATTGAAAAACTGCGTGGTCCGGCTCGGTCCCAAACGCACCACGGCCTGCATCCACGCCAGCGGCGCGACCATCGAAGCCAGCAGGCAGGCGTACAGCACCAGTGGAATGTTCTGCAGGGTCGGGCCGACTTTCGGTGAGGCGATGAACAGCGGGAACAGCACCACCACGGCCACCAGCACCTGCAGATACAGAAGCACCAGCGGCGGCAGTTTCAGTTGCCACTTTTTCAACAGGGTGCTGTAGACCGCGTAGGCCAGGGTGGCGATCAGCATCATCGCATCGCCCAGGTTGACCCCGTGTTCGAGCAATGCGCCAAGGCTGCCGGACGACACCACCACCAGGACACCTGCAAACGACAGCACCGCACCGGCCAGGGCACCCATGGTCAGGCGCTGGCCGAGGCTGATGATCGCCATGGCCAGCGACATCAGTGGCATCAGCGACAGGATGATGCCCATGTTGGTGGCCGAGGTCAGGCTCGCGGCGAAGTACGCCAGGCTTTGATACACCGCCATGCCGAGCACACCGAGGACAAAGATCTTGCCCAGCTTCGGGCGGATCAGCGGCCAATGGGTGAGTACCGGTTTGAGCATGAAGGGCGTGAACAGCAACCCCGCCAGCAGCCAGCGGTAGAAACCGATCTCGGCGGGGAAGATCGCCCCGGCCGACATTTTGGTGATCACGGTGTTGCCGGCCCAGATAAAAATGGCCAGCAGGGGATAAGCGTATTGCATCGGGAAAAACCAGAACGTTAATGAAGGGCAATTATCCGCTTGTCTGGATGCAAGCCTATACTTCGATCCAGACAACCGGCCCCTGATGACGGACAGCATGCGCAGTAAACACATTGATCTGCTGGATTTCAGCGAATTGCCTTCGGCGGTGTACTTCCGCTACGCCGATTTCAATACCCACGAATTCGCTGCTGCGCACCGTCATCCCTGGGGCACTCTGGAGTATGCGGCCCACGGGGTGTTGCACATGGATGTCGACGGCAGCCGTTTCCTCTCGCCGCCGCAATACGCGGTGTGGGTGCCCCCCGAAATCGAGCACAGTTTCTACAGCCACCAGCCGATCAACTACCGTGCCGTTTGCCTGGCGCCGGCGGTCTGCGAGGATCTGCCACAACAGGCCTGCACGCTCGCCATCAGTGACATCCTCAAGGCGATCCTCAAGGACTTCGCCGTCCGTGACGTCAAAATTCCCGAGCAGGCCGCGGATAAACGCCTGGCTCAGGTTCTGGTGGATCAGTTGCAACAGGCGCCGGTGCATGAGTGTTACCTGCCCTATGCCAGCACACCGGGACTGCTGGGCATATGCGAGGCCCTGCAAGCCGAACCCGGTGACAACCGGCCCTTGGCACATTGGGCGGCGCAGGTTCACGTCAGTGAACGGACCCTGGCGCGGCAGTTTGTCCGCGAGTTGGGCATGAGTTTTGGTGAGTGGCGCCAGCGTCTGCGATTCCTGGCCGCGATTGAAGCACTGGACAGCCATCGCAGCATTCAGGAAATCGCCTTCGACATGGGCTACAGCACCGGTTCGGCGTTTATCGCGATGTTCCAGCGTCAGGCCGGGTGCACGCCCGACTACTATCGACGCAACAAGAAGTTTTAACGCACTCGTTAAGAATTTTCATACAGCATTATCCGAAACAAACTTCATGGGAACAGAATTGGGGCGCTGTAGGCTTCGATCCTCTCTCTAAGTTTGCGAGTAATGATTGTGAAAAATTTGTTGTTGAAGTCTGCGAGTAGCCAAAATTATTTCGATATAAACCAAGAGCACAGTACTCACTACAACTTTATCAAAAGCGCCATTCCCGACTGGATTGTCGATTCCTCTCTTCAGCGGATGGGTGATTTACGCAACACACCCAAAGTTATTCCCGCCTGGAGCAAAACGGCATCCCACACGGAACATGTGGCAGCGAAAGAGGCCACAAAGCTCAGTTGGCAGGCGCAGAGCCAGGTCGACCGGATGCTCGGGAAGCTGCAAGATGCCGAGTCCTTTGCCCGGCCACTGCTGACCAACGCCCTCAAGAAGCAATTCGGTGTAGTGGTCGATGTTCGTGAAATTTTTCTGCGTTTGTATTTTTCGGCTAAAACATCCGCTTGGGCATTCAATGTCACCGGCGGTGTCGGCAGTCGAACTGTCTCGTTACTTAACGCGTCTCTGCAAAATTTTGCCGAGGGCGAAGTATTTACCAGCGACTCTGCATTTATCACCAGACCCGACGAAATCGGGCGGTTTGAAATAAAGAAGTTGGGAATAACGATCGAACAGTTCAAGACGCTGTGCCGAACTCTGGATATCGGGTCACAATATAAAAAGTATCTGGAAAGTTATCTGGCTCCCGAAGGTGCCATGGTCCGGGCGGCGGTGCAGCACCGCATCGTCGCCAGTCAGAAAAGCGCCATGAAAGCTGCAGCACATCTGGCATTGATGAAGAAGGACATCGGGGCACCGGCCTACCTGACCGTGTTGAACATGGTCCTGGGTAAAAAGGGACTGGTGTGGGATGGCGGTCCCGTGCGTTTCTACCACTTGAGCATGCTCGACACCCGTCTGACCGGGATTGTACTGATCGCCGCCGATCTCGATACCCCCGGTGCGAATGTCCGGCGCGTCATTGCCTACGTACCGCACGATCCCGAGCATCCGCTGAAAGAGTATGCCTCGACGGCCGAGTTCGCGCTTGAACTGACTCACCAGCTACGGGGCAACGATCAGGCATCCGGCGCTTCCCGGCGCAGCTATCAGGCGTTTTTCAGTCGATTCGTGGATCATTACCAGCGTGGTCATTTCTTCGCCGCGCTCAACGCGAAACTGTGGGAAATCACTTACCACGGCACACAACCGGGCTCCAATCTGCCTGCCTGGCGCGAAACTCAAGTAGATCGCCCCGATTTGCGGATAGCCGCGGTATCGTTCGAAAACGATACCGTCAGCCGTTATAACGGCGATCCGTGGGTTTATCTCTATCAGCAGCAAGTTGACAAGATTTTTGCCGACGGGCGCGCGCTGGCCGTGACCACCGCCGATGCGGACAGCGCCGCACGTTGGGCGTGGATCGAAAACCTGGAAAAAATGCTCTCCGACATCATGCAGGTTGCCTTGCTCGTCGCGACCCCCTTTGTCCCGGTGCTCGGGGAGCTCATGCTGGGGTATATCGCCTATCAACTAGTAGACGGGGTCGTGGAAGGTGTCGTTGAACTCGCCCAGGGCGAGTACGTTGAAGCGGCGGAGCATCTGGTCGGCGTCGCTGAAAACCTGGTTCAGTTGGGCACGTTTGCCGCGGGCGGTGCTATCGCCACTCAAGTGGTGAAGCCCAGGTTGTCGTCCTTCCTCGAAGGCGCCCGTCAAGTCACGCTCAGAAACGGTGAGCAGCGGCTATGGGGGGAAAATCTGCAGCCGTACCTGCAACAAAACCTGCGTCTGGCGACGGATTCCAAACCTGACGTTTACGGTCTGCATCAGCATCAGGGCCGGCAGATTCTGTCGTTGGACGATGATCATTTCGAACTCAAGTTCGATCCGCAAACCGGCAAGCACCGGGTTCAGCATCCGACCCGTCCCGAGGCCTATCAGCCGGTGGCGGAGAGTAACGGCACCGGCGCTTTTGTAATCGAGGGTGAAACACCTCACACCTGGGATGCCGATGCGCTGATCAAGCGACTCGGTCCGTCGGTGGAGGGGTTGACCGACAAGTTCGGCGACATTCGCACAGTCAGCCGTGCCGATATCGGTGCGTTGGTACGCATGTACGCCGATAACGAACGGGCAATCCCTTTGCTGAGCGATACGGTGACCCGGTTCAGGATCGACCGGGATATCCACACCTTCATCCAAAACATCGGCAGCACCCGTGCACAGGACTATTTGCAGGCCGACCCGCTCTGGCAGTTTCAACTGCTGGACGGCTTGTGGCCCGGCAGAGCGATTGAACTCAAGGGGGCCGATGGACGAGTGCTGTACGCCATCGGGGCCGATGACGAACCTGTCTCTTTCTCTACGGACCAATTGGCGGATACCGACCTGATCGACACCTTGCTGTTGTTTCTCGATGATGCCGAGACCCGGCAACTGCTGGGTGATGAGCCAGATGCACCGGTCGCCAGCCGCACACAAAATGCCACGCGTTTGAGGGGGCAACTCGCGCAATTGGCAGATCGGCGCAAGGCCTCGTTGTTCGACAAGCGTTACCGGGATGTCGGGCAAGCCGTCAGTGCCGAGGCAAGGTTCATCCAGGGCGAGGTGCCAGGAATACCCGGTGTCGTTGCACAAGAGCTGGTCGCGCTGGCGCGCCCGGAGGAGTTGCAGGCGCTCAAGCTGCGCAGGCTTCCCGAGCGACTGCAAGGGTGCGCCGATTGGGCGCTCAGGGACGTGCGGATCAGCCGTGCGTACGAGGGCTTTTATCTGGAGTCGGTCGAAAATCCGGACTTCGACACCCTGGCGTTGCATTCCCTGGAAAACCTGCCGGGCTGGAATGCCAATGTGAGGATCGAGCTGCGTCACTACCGTTTCGATGGCCGACAACTGGACAGCATCGGCCCCGAGGATGCCGCCATCCGGCGTACGCTTGTCGTGAGCGACAACGGGGTGTTCCAGGCTTGCGACGAGCAAGGCAATGCCCTGCATTCGGGCAGCGATTTGTTTACCTCGATCTTGCAGGCATTACCCGATGCCGAACGTGATGCGTTGCAGATTCATATCGGTCAGGGACCGGTCCTCAAGGCGGCATTGCGCGACCATGCCCTGAAACCCTACAGGCTGTTAAGTGTTCTTTCCGGTTTGCCGGAGTTGAAAATTCCGACGTTTGATCCTGCGATCATGCGCCTGCGTGGGGGGGCTCCCACCTTGAAAGGGGAGTTAGCGCAGTTGCAAGTCGTCGAGCAATACTGCAAGGAGCTTGTCAGTGGCGCCTTCCATCCCAGCATCCCTGCGTTTGAACAATACAACTACCTGCGCGGCCTGAAGTTGATGGTTGACAGTTTGCCGCTCGATTGCCAGTACGCGCTCCGGAATGGACTCTTGAAGGCGAACGCCGAGGGCTACGAGGCCAATCTGCGCACGGTCCAAAGCATTGAGGTGTTGCCCGATCTGAAAAAACTGATGTCGCCTGAACAGTTCGACGCGTTGATCCAACGGCTGTTCACTAAGGACGGTTTAGTGGTGCTCACGGACTCCGAGCGCCATCTGGGCGCCAGTGCGCGCAATCTCGAGCAAACCGGGCGTCTCGACGAATATCAGACGCTGCAACGTGCAGTGAGGGAAAATAACATGCCGCCCAGTGAGCCTTGGGCTGCATTACAGCGCTATGCGGGTGATCTGGATTCGGGCGTTTCGGCGGCAGCGCAGCCGACCGTAGTGACGCCCCGGGTCATGGCCAACTTGCGCCAGGCACAGCGCGCCATCTATCGGGCCAAGGAATTGTTGCCGTTATCGGGCAACCAGTTGCCGAGCATCTGGGAAAAGGGTGGTTCGGCGATCGCGAAAATCAAGGGGCTGCGAGGGCTGGATCTGCAGGAAGGTCAATTCACTGCACGGATGTCTATCGCCGAACATGCGCGTAAAGCCATTGAAATCAAGGGAGGCAATTGTTCGGAAAACTCCAAGGTGACCTTCGCTCTGCTGGCCAGCCAACCGAGAACCTCGCGGATCCACCTGGTCAAAGCCACCGCATTCGATCATCAGTACGTGGTTATTGGCGATGACTTGACCGATCTCAAGCAACTGGTGGTTGCCGATTCGTGGCCGGAGTTCCCAACCGCCCATACGGCGGACAAGGGCTATTTCAAGTTCGAACTGCCGGCCATTGCAACACTTGAGCCCGGCCCCGCCAGCGCAGACTTTGCCTTTATCAACGACGTGCCGGCGGGACGGGCGGAGTTGCCGGAGGTTTCCCGGGACAACACCTTCAGGCAAATAAAAATGAACAAACTGTACAAGTCGGGGGCTTATGCCCAATTCACCTCATTAAAGCTATTTGGAACACAATTTGGTTTGTCGGGGGAAGTCGGAGTGTCGTTCGAGCGATTGCCCGTATCCGTGATCGAAAAACGGATTTCAGCCTGGGCGGGCTATAAGCAGGCATTCAAGGATGTGTTGGCTGAAGAGTCTGCGGCTGCGTCCCCGGCGCAATGATCGTTTATGTCTGGAGGAAGGTGTAACAAGGCTTGACTACACTCCTCGTGGAGGCCGCATCTCTCGATGCGGCGACACGGAGAAAACTCCATGAAGATAATGCGTGCCCCTTTGTTGATGATCGGTTTGCTGCTCTGTTCCCAAAGCTTCGCCGCCACAGACCAACAGAACAAGATGACCACCTGCAACGCCGAGGCGACTGCAAAAACCCTCAAGGGCGATGAGCGCAAAGCCTTCATGAGCAATTGCCTCAAGGCCACCCCGGCGGCCAACGGTGCCGGCAAAGCCTTGACCCCGCAGCAAGAGAAAATGAAAACCTGCAATGCCGATGCGGCCACCAAAGCCTTGAAGGGTGATGAGCGCAAGGCGTTCATGAGTGATTGCCTGAAGAAGAAATAAGATCGGCTCAAGGACAGTGGTGGCTGTGCTGGCCCCATCGCGAGCAGGCTCGCTCCCACATTTGTCCGGTGTACTCAGTTCCACTGTGGGAGCAAGCTTGCTCCGGGCGGCGCTCCGACGATGTGGCCGCAGAAGGCGCTGCAAAAAGTTCTGAACCACCACTAAGGTCGCCCCACACAATCCCTAGTGCTCGCACCGGATCGCTGGCAGACTGCCAATCCTTTTTACGCCGTTCGTTTTTGAGGCTGTATGCCAACGTTTTCTCAGCGTCAAGTCTTGCTGGTCATCAGCTGGGTCATCATTTTTGGCGGACTGCTGCTGGTCCTGCCGCTGCGATTGCTGCCCAGCCTGCTCGCCGGGTTGCTCGTGTTCGAACTGGTCAACATGCTCACCCCGCAACTGCAACGGCTGATTGAAGGCCGGCGTGCGCGCTGGCTGGCGGTGGCGTTGCTGGGGACTCTGATTGTCAGCGTGCTGTCGCTGATCTTTGCCGGTGCCTTCAGCTTCCTGCTGCACGAGGCGGAAAACCCCGGCGCGTCCCTCGACAAGTTCATGGGAGTGGTCGACCGCGCGCGCGGGCAATTGCCGCCGTTCATCGACGCCTATCTGCCGGCCAGTGCCGCGGAGTTCCGCGTGGCGATTGGCGAATGGGTCAGCAAACACCTCAGTGATTTGCAACTGGTGGGCAAGGACGCGGCACACATGTTCGTGACCTTGCTGATCGGCATGGTGCTGGGGGCGATCATTGCCTTGCAGCGCGTGCCGGATCTGACCAAGCGCAAACCGCTGGCCGCGGCGTTGTTCGAACGTCTGCATCTGCTGGTCCAGGCGTTTCGCAACATCGTGTTCGCTCAAATCAAGATTTCCCTGCTCAACACCGTCTTCACCGGGATTTTCCTGGCGGTGATCTTGCCGATGTTCGGTATCAAGCTGCCGCTGACCAAAACCCTGATCGTGCTGACGTTCCTGCTCGGCCTGCTGCCGGTGATCGGCAACCTGATGTCGAACACCCTGATCACCATCGTCGGTTTGTCGTTGTCGATCTGGGTCGCTGTGGCGGCGCTGGGTTACCTGATTGTTATCCACAAGCTCGAATACTTCCTCAACGCGCGCATTGTCGGCGGGCAGATCAGTGCCAAGTCGTGGGAGTTGCTGCTGGCGATGCTGGTGTTCGAGGCCGCGTTCGGCCTGCCGGGGGTGGTGGCGGGACCGATTTACTACGCGTACCTCAAGAGTGAGTTGAAGCAGGTGGGGATGGTTTGATCCGCTGGATCTTTGTTGACTGAGCTGGCCCCTTCGCGAGCAAGCCCGCTCCCACATTCAACCGAGTTCCTCCAGATGGAATACGGTCAAATGTGGGAGCGGGCTTGCTCGCGAAGGGCGCACCAAAGATTTTGGATCAGTCCATCGAACCGTAGCGTTTTGCAGCCTCGATCGCCAGACCGCTACCGATACTGCCAAAGATGTTCCCTTCCACATGTCGTGCATTCGGCAACATCGCCGAAACACTGTTGCGCAGCGCCGGAATCCCGCTCGAGCCACCGGTGAAAAACACCGTATCGACCTGATCGACCCGCACATCGGCGTCTGCCAGCAGCTGGGTGACGCTGTTGCGCACCCGCTCCAGCAGGCTCTCGATTGCTGACTCGAACAGCGCACGGCTCAGGTCCACGCTCAAGCCCGCTTCAATGCGATCCAGCGGCACGTGGCGATTGTCGGCGTGGGTCAGCTGGATCTTGGTTTCTTCCACTTCCATGGCCAGCCAGTGTCCGGCGCGCTGTTCGATCAACTTGAACAGGCGATCGATGCCGCCGGTGTCCTCGATGTCATAGCGCATGCTGCCCAGGGCCAGTTGCGATTTCTGCGAGTACACCGAGTTGATGGTGTGCCAGGTCGCCAGGTTCATGTGGTGACTGGTCGGCATGTAGGCGCCGCTCTTCATGCGGCTGCCGTAGCCGAACAGCGGCATCAGGCCTTGCAGGCTCAGCTGTTTGTCGAAGTCGGTTCCGCCGATGTGCACACCGCCGGTGGCGAGGATGTCCTCGTGGCGGTTATCCACACCCCGACGCTCTGGCGACAGGCGCACCAGCGAGAAGTCTGATGTACCACCGCCGATGTCCACAATCAGGACAAGCTCTTCTTTCTCGATGGTCGACTCGTAGTCGAACGCGGCGGCAATCGGTTCGTACTGGAACGAGACTTCCTTGAAGCCGATCTTGCGCGCCACGTCTACCAGGGTGTCTTCGGCTTCCTTGTCGGCCATCGGGTCATCGTCGACGAAGAACACGGGCCGACCCAGTACCACCTCTTCGAATTCCCGACCAGCGGCGGCTTCGGCGCGGCTCTTGAGTTGACCGATGAACAGCCCGAGCAGGTCCTTGAACGGCATCGCCGTGCCCAGGACGCTGGTGTCGTGCTTGATCAGCTTGGAACCCAGCAGGCTCTTGAGCGAGCGCATCAGGCGGCCTTCGTAGCCTTCCAGGTACTCGTGCAGCGCCAGCCGGCCGTACACCGGGCGACGTTCTTCGATATTGAAGAAGACCACCGACGGCAGGGTGATCTTGTCGTCCTCCAGCGCGATCAGCGTTTCCACGCCGGGGCGCAGCCAGCCGACAGTGGAGTTGGACGTGCCAAAGTCGATACCCAAGGCACGGGCTGGAGATGCGTTGTTCATGTCTTTCAGGTTCCGGTTAAAAAACGGCCGCGCAGTGTATGCCAGAGCGCGCCAGATTCGAAGGCCGGTTATCTGCTAATTCTTCGCAGGCAATGCCTTGAAAGATGAGGCATCCCCCCCAAACTACCCTGCATCAACCGGACAGCCGCGGGAGTGCTCGCAAGAAGCCCCGCCTGCTGCCGATAAACTTCTGCTGCGCCGCCCGGTCACAAACTTGAGATCGGTCAAACCAATGGCTGCAAACAAGCGCATGCTGTGGCCTGCGGCGCGATTCTGATAACGGATGGTGATTCCCTCGATGGACTTCAAAGACTATTACAAGATTCTCGGTGTGGAGCCGACCGCAGACGACAAGGCGATCAAGGCCGCCTATCGCAAGCTGGCGCGCAAATACCACCCCGACGTCAGCAAGGAAAAGGATGCCGAGTCCAGGTTCAAGGATGCCTCGGAAGCCTATGAAGCGCTGAAAAGCGCCGACAAACGTGCCGAATATGATGACTTGCGTCGCTATGGCCAGCACGGCCAACCGTTCCAGGGACCTCCGGGCTGGCAGAGCCGTGGTGGCTTCGGTGGCGGTGGCCAGGACACGGGCGATTTCTCGGACTTCTTCAGTTCGATCTTCGGTAACCGTGGGCCAGGTTTTGGTGGTGGTGGACAGTCGCGTCGCAGCACCGGACGTCGAGGGCAGGACGTGGAAATGGAACTTGGGGTCTTTCTCGAAGAAACGCTGTCGACCGAGTCGAAGAAGGTGACCTTCCAGGTACCTCAGTACAACGCGGCCGGCCAGCATGTGAGCAACACCAGCAAAAGCCTGAACGTGAAGATTCCGGCCGGTGTGAGCGACGGTGAGCGCATTCGCCTCAAGGGGCAGGGTGCTCCGGGCGTGGGTGGCGGGGCCAATGGCGACCTGTACCTGACGATCCGTTTTGCACCGCACCCGAAGTTCGACGTCGAAGGCGAGAACCTGATCATCACCTTGCCACTGGCACCGTGGGAGCTGGCGCTGGGCGCTGAAGTCGCCGTGCCGACCCTGACCGGCAAGATCAACCTCAAGGTCCCGGCCGGCAGCCAGAACGGCCAGCGCATGCGCGCCAAGGGCCATGGCCTGATGAACAAGGCCGGTGAGCGCGGTTACCTGTTCGTGCAGTTGAAGGCCGTGATGCCGAAGAAATCCGACGATGACATCAAGGCCCTGTGGCAGGAGCTGGCGAAAAAAGCCGCGTTCGACCCGCGAGAGCATTTCTGATCCCTTGGAACCGAGGAGTCACTGACTATGAGCAGTCCCCTGATCGTTCAACTGGACATGGCCGAATTCTGTGAGGCGACCGAGTTGTCGGACGTCTACGTGATCGAAATCGTCGAGCACGGCATCCTCGAACCTCAGGGCGCTCAGCCCAAGGACTGGGTTTTCAACGACTACGAGTTGACCCTGGCCAAGCGCGCCGCCAAGCTGCGGCGCGATCTGGACCTGGAATGGGAAGGCGTCGCCCTGGCGTTGGACCTGCTTGAAGAAGTCCAGCAATTGCGGGCCGAGAACCGCATGCTCAAGCAGCGATTGGGGCGGTTGGTGGTCGAATGATTTCCAACTAAGGACAAACACTGATTTTGTGGCGAGGGGGCTTGTCGGACCGCCGCACCGCCCCGTTGGGTTGCGAAGCAGCCCCAAAAGCCAATCACGGCCAATTGCCTGACACACTGCATTCGCCGATTCTGCGACCGCTTCGCGCTCGAACGGGGGCAAGCCCCCTCGCCACAAAAGCATCAGACCTTTCTAGGCAACACCACGGTAAACGTCGTGCCATCAAGCTCATGGGAGCTGACTTCAATCGTCCCCTCATGGGCGTCGACCACTTCCTTGACGATAAACAACCCCAACCCAAGGCTGGTAGTAGGCTCGCCGAGCTCTTCACAGGCGCTGCGCACCAGCGGGTCGAAAATGGTCGGGATCGCATCGGAGGGGATCGGGGCTCCGTCGTTGTGCACTGTCAGTCGGACACTGTCGGTCTCACCCTTGAGAGTCAACTTCACCTCGCGTTTGCTTGAACCATGCTGCAAGGCATTGCCGATCAGGTTCTGCAGCATCTGATCGAGCCGGCGCAGGTCCCAGGTGCCACGTGTGTCACCCTGTACATCCAGGGTCGGTTCGCATTCCGGTTGACCGGCACTGGCCCGGGCAATCGCTTCGCGCGCCGCTTCGGCCAGGTCCATGGGCGCCGGCTCGATCGGCAGACGCTTGCCCAGGCGGCTGCGCACCAGTTCCAGCAAGTCCCCGACCATCACCGCCAGGTGCCCGGTACTGCGCTGGATATTGACCGCGCACTTGAGCGCATCACCATCGAGCACGGCTTTGCGCAGCAGTAGTTCGGTGGACATGCTCACCGCCTGCAGGGGCGCGCGCAGGTCGTGGCCGAGGATCGCCAGAAAAATGTCCCGAGAGCGATTGACCTGCTCGGCATAAGTGGCCGTGGACTCCGCCAGGGCTTCGTCGATGGCTTCGTTGAAGCGGATCATGTCCTGGAAGTAGGCCAGGTCAGGCGATTGCAGGCTGTTGACCCACAGGCGGATGACGCAGGCGCGCAAGTGACGGAACTCACTGGTCATTTGCACCAGATCAAAACCCACGGTATGGCGCAGTTCGCCGTGGCTGGCACCAGCCTCGTCGAGGCTGGGGGTTTTCTCCGGTCCTTCGCCGCGCGACTTGGCCGTCTGTTCGGCAGGTGTCTGGGGTTTGCACATGTCCCGCGCCGAGGCCAGCAGGATCGACCGGGCATGGTCGCGCAAGGCAGCGCTGTCCATGGTTTCGGCGGCCGGGGTGATGGTCATGGCGAACTGCTCCCACTCATCGACGATGCGATCGACATGTAACACGATGAATTCGGAAAGACGCATGGCGGTTACCTGAGCATGAATCGGGGACAGCGATTCGAATAGTAGTCCCTTTGCCGGAAAAAACACGACCGCTCATGCCGCGGCATAACCGGAGGCATTTCTGGTGGTACATATCTATCGATGGCTCCTTGATTTTCGAACCTTGCGGGCCTTTTTTCAGCCTTGGCCCAACAGTAATTTGGACTTTTGTTTCAGGCGCGGGTGGATAAGTCTGTTAGCTCCAACCCAGCTATCAAGGTGAAAAAACAGTGTCTGATTTGCATGGAAGCAACTCGCTGGAAACGCCCGCCCCAAACAACGGCGTTCATTACGATCGTGTACTCGGCGCCATACCCGACGCAATAAAAAAGGCGTCGATGTCGAGAATGAAAACCCTCGGAAAACCAAGGCCTGAGATGCCCGAGTGGTACAGCGCGGCACGGGAAGTCGACCGTCAATACCTGAAGGAGTTGATTGACGAACAAGGACGCTTGCAAGGCGTGCTGGACAAGTCCCTGGGCGATTTGCAACACGACATCAATGCCTTCGCCAAACCGCTGCTCAGTGCGTCGATGCAGGCGAACTTCAATACTGTGGAGAGCATCGACGCACTCAGCGTGCAACTTGAAGTACCCGGTAAAATTGCCTTTGTCATTGATACCGGGGCCAGTCGCGTTCGACAGTCCACGTTGCTGGAAGCGGCGTTGCACAATTTCGAGGAAGCAGAAACTACCGAAGACGCCTGGCGCAGCAGCTCGGGTATCTATCGCAAGGATGAGCGCGGCAGCCTCGCGCTTGAGCCCGCGATTCCCTTGCCCAGGTTTGCATCGATGTGCCGCAGCCTCGACATTGGCGGACAGTACCAGCGGCATATCAAATCCATCCTGCTGCCGACCACAGCTGAAGCACGACGTGCCTTGCAGGACGAGTCGGTGGCCAGTGAAAAAGCCGCTTTTCAGGTGGCGTCACTGGTCGCCCGATTGAAAGGCGATATCAGCGACCATGCCTACGGCAAACTCGGGCAGATACGCGAGAGCCAGGCCGATACCATGCTGTACGACCGTCCGCTGCATGGCCACCGATTGTCGCTGATGGGCTTTCGGTTGACAGGCATCGTGCTGTTCAGTGCCGTCAGTGATCCGTCGCAGATCAAGCAGGCGATCGATGCCTTGACCCCCGACTCAGTGAAGTTCTGGAGCGAATGGTCGCAGCGCCTCTCGATATTGCCTGGTGCGGAGTACGAGCGGTTCAAATTGCTGCAGGCGTTTTTCGCCAATGGGCCGCAGGGGCTCAACGATGAGCTTTTACGCCGCGACGACATCTACCATCAGAGTCGTTTGTCCGGCCACGTGATCGCCTATGTACCGGATGATCCGCAACATCCGCTCAAGGAATATCCCTCGCTGGCCGCGTTCATGAAAACCCTGATCGGTCAGCTGCGAGACACGCAGTACCAGGCGTTTTTCAGCCGGTTCGTGGCGCAAAAGGACAAGGGGCTGTTTTTCAGCCGGGTCAACGAACGTCTGAAGACGTTTACCTGGCATCAACGCGAGCCATTGGACATGGGGCCATGGTGGCGTGAAACAGCGGTCGAGAATCCCGATGCAGAGCCCATTACCAATCAGATCACGGGCGACCTGTGGGCGACATTGTTCGTTGAACGCCGCGACAAGGCCATCGCCGATGCCCGACGCATCGCGGTGCCGACCGACGACGAGGACGCCAGCGCCCGCTTCACGCGCCTGACCAGTTACCTGAGCATTGGCTGGAACCTGTTCAATTTCGCCGCGATGCTGGTGCCCGGTCTGGGCGAAGCGATGCTGGGCATCATGATTGCGCAGATGCTCGCCGAAGTGGCCGAAGGCATCGAAGACTGGAGCAAAGGCGACAAGGAAGAGGCCTCTGCCTACTTCAATGGAGTGCTGATCAACTTTGCGCAGTTGGCGCTGATGGGCGCCGGTCACGGGTTGCCAGGCGGTCAGTTGACGCCGATCAAGGTCTCGCCCTTTGTCGAAGGGCTCAAGCCTGTGGAGGTCGTCGGCAAGCAGCGCTTGTGGAATCCGGACCTGACGCCGTATCAACAATCGGTCACCTTGCCCAAGGATGGCGTCGTCGGTGAAAAAGGCTTGTACCGGCACCAGGATCAGGACCTGCTGCGCCTCGACGACAAATGCTACGAAGTCAAACAAGACCCGAACACTGGCCAGCATCGCCTGCAACACCCCTCGCGAGCCGATGCCTATCAGCCCTTGCTGGAGCACAACGGCGCCGGCCTGTGGAAGACTGAACTTGATCAACCGCTGGAATGGGATCGGCGTCAATTGCTCAAGCGTCTGGGTGCTTCGGTGGATGGGTTCACCGATGAAACACTGGAGCAGATCCTGACCGTCAGTGGCGTTCACGAAAATGCATTGCGCCGGCTGCATGTGGAGCACGAAACCCCGCCCGCGCTGCTGACCGATACCCTCAAGCGCTTCAAGGCGCACGCCGACGCCGAAGCTTGCGCAGAACAGATCCTGGCCGACCGGGTCGGCCAGGAGTGGGCCGATCTTGCCGTGCGCTTCATGACTGAGTTGTCGGGCTGGCCCGAGGGCAAGGCCGTCGAAGTGTTCCAGGGGCCGGGCCTGTCGGGGGCGGCGATCAAGGAGGGCTATGCCGACGCGTTGCCCGCCGATACCTTGCAGATCACCTGGCAGGATCTACTCGCCGGTGCGCTGCCTGAACGTGTGGTCGGGTTTCTGGATGAACAGGCCCTTCGCGAGATGCTGGGGCAGTGGTTTTCCGGAGACAAAACGGCGCGCACCGAGGCCTTGCGCGATCGCCTGGCCGAGCAGGCGCGGAGCAGCAAAAGGCGTTTGTTCGACAAGTTATACGAGCGCCGGGAGCGTGCAGACGATCCCCGTTTGAGCTTGCTCAAGGGGCACGAGTCGTCGCTTTCGACCAGCGTGGCGCAAGCGCTTGTGGAACACGCACAACCCTCGGACCTGCAACATTGGGCCGAGAAACAGCGCGTGCCCTTGAGGCTCTCCCATCAGGCCCGGGAAGCGGCGCACCAGCTGCGAGTGGCGCGAGCGTATGAAGGCCTGTACCTCGGCGAACTGCACAACTCCGACACTGAGCGTCTGGAGCTGCTCTCTCTGGCAGTCCTGCCGGGCTGGCCCTCGGACCTGCGTCTGGAAATCCGTGAACATTCTTTTTCAGGGACGCTGCACGACAGCATCGGCCCGCAGGACGCGCCCATCCGCAAAGTGTTGATCCGCAGTGAAGATGGCCGATATGAAGCACGGGACGCGGGCGATCAACACCTGCACGGCGCGGACAATTTGTATGCCGCCGTGCTGCACGCAATGCCCGACACCCAGCGCGCCGCCCTGGGTTTTGAAATCCATGACGCGGCAGGCCTTGAGCAGGCGGTAAAGAAAAAGCCACTGGATCGAGCTGTGCTCGAGCCGATCCTGCGCGACAACCCCTTGCTCAAACCGTCCTACGACCCGAGCGTCATGCGCTTGCGCGGCGGTATGCGGGGTTATGCGCAACAGGTTCCGCGCGGCATGGGGCTGCGCCGACGGGCTCGTGCACTGTATCCGGGTTTTACCTCGGAGGAGGTCGAGACGCTGCTGGCGGACTTCGGCCAGGGCGGTGCGGCGCATGAAGGACTGGCGGTGCTTGAGGCCGAGTTCAACCAGTTGAACCACGCCATGCAACGCTGGATGAACTCGCCGACCGAGTCCTTTCGTTTTAGCCCGGCGGGCGTGGCGCAGTGGCATGCGCGAAACAACATCTACAAAGCGCTCAGGCAATGCTGGCAGCGCACCGGGCCGGAGGGCATTGAGGCTTCCGGTATCGTGCGGCCCCAAGCGTTGAAACTGGACAACATTCCCAAGTTGAGCCAGCTGCTTGAAACCCTGCCCAGGCTCGAGGCCAACTTCGATCATGTCACCAGCCTGAGCCTGCGCGGTGGGCAGTTGCGTTCCGGGCACATGTCGTTCCTCGACTCGTTCCATCAGGTGCGCTACCTCAATCTGCAAGACAATCTGCTGACGGCCATTCCGCAAGGGCTGAAGGACATGCGTCATCTCACCGACCTGTTCCTCAACGACAACCGTATTGAGATGGATGCGCTGGCGGTGGATTGCCTGAAAAATCTGACACGTCTGCGGTCGTTAGGGCTGCGTGGCAACCCACTGAAGTTCATTCCCGATGTCAGCCGGATGCCGCATTTGCAGGTGCTGATGCTGAGTGACGCCGGTCTGGACAGTTGGCCTGTCGGACTGTTTTCCCAATCGCGGCCACGCAGTATTTTCATTGATCTGAGCCACAATCCGATCAGCCGGATACCGGAAGTCGCACCCGGATCGTTTCGCGCCGAGTTGCTGGCGCGCACGGTGATCAGTCGGGAGCCGCACTGGATCTCGCCGGAGAACCTCGCCACCCTCAAGTTCTACATCGAGTCGGTCGGCATGGATCCGGAGCGTCCATATCCACCCCGCGGCGTGCTCGACAGTTCGGAATGGGCGGCGGGCATGACCGAGCGGCAATGGCAGGAAAAACAGGAAGTCTGGAACGCCGTCGAAGATGAATTCGATTCGGTGCCGTTTTTCAACGAAGTCCGCAAACTCACCCAATCCGCCGACTTCAAGGCCGGCGATACCTATCAGACGGAACTGACGGCCAAGGTCTGGCGCATGCTTGAGGCCATGGCCAGCGATACTGAACTGCGCATCAAGTTGTTCAACGAAGCCGCAACCCCCACCGAATGCGTGGATGGCGGGACGCAACTGTTCAATGCCATGGGCGTGCAGGTGATGGTTCACGAGGCCTACGCCCTCGTGCGCGCGGATCTGATCGAGACGCAAATGCTTGAGCTGGCCCTGGGTAAATCCCGGCTCGATGAACTCGGCGCCATTGCCCGTCACCGGGTCTCTGAGCGATTGGCGAAGGGAGAACAGTTCCGTCGGATCGGTGCCGATGGCGAAGTGACCGGCACTATCGATGAAGTGGAAGTGCACCTGGCCTACATGACCGATCTGGCGCAGCGCCTGGATTTGCCGTGGCAGGCACGGGGCATGCAGTTTCGCAGCATCGCCGAGGTCAGCAAAGAGATGATCGAGGCAGCGCTCCAGCGGATCAAGGCGCTGGAGGAGGGTGATCTGCTGATCGACCGGGTCTTTGAGCAACCGCTCTGGAAGTCCTGGCTGGAGTCGACTTACCGCGAGGAATTGAATGGCTTGAAACGCCGGATCGACGCCACCACCGATTTGCAGGATGCGTTGCAGCGCAGGGCCGAAGGTACGCGGCTCACCACCGGGGAAAAGGCTGCAGTGGAGGCGGAAATCAAGGGGCTGAGCAGCGAATTGGGCAAAAGTGAAGCAGACTATGCGGATGGCCGGCTGATGACTGACGAGGCGTATGTTCAAGCCTTGAATGACATCGACCGACAGGTCACGCAGCAGCTGAAAAACCTGACCCGAGAAGCGATGACGCGGGCCAGGCTGGACCGGCTGCGGATTGGGGCCGATCAATAATCACGGAAAAAACAAAGGCCTCGACACCCTGGGTGCGAGGCCTTTGTGTGGGGTGCAACAAACGGCTCAGAACAGGAAATAACGCTGCGCCATCGGCAAGGTTTGCGCTGGCTCACACCACAGCAACACGCCATCGGCCTTGACCTGATAGGTCTGCGAATCGACGTCGATGTTCGGCATGTAGTCGTTGTGGATCAGGTCGGTTTTCTGCACGTCGCGACAACCTTTGACCACCGCGATTTTCTTTTTCAAACCCAGGGCTTCGGGCAAGCCTGCATCCTGCGCCGCCTGGCTGATGAAGGTCAGGCTGGTGGCGTGCAGCGAACCTCCGTAGCTGGCGAACATCGGGCGGTAGTGCACCGGTTGTGGCGTCGGGATCGAGGCATTGGCGTCGCCCATCAGGCTGGCCGCGATGGCACCACCCTTGAGAATCAGCGTCGGCTTCACGCCAAAAAACGCCGGGCGCCAGAGCACCAGGTCGGCCCATTTACCCACTTCGACCGAACCCACTTCATGGCTGATGCCGTGGGTGATCGCCGGGTTGATGGTGTACTTGGCGATGTAGCGTTTGGCGCGGAAGTTGTCGTTGCCTGCTCCATCGCCGGGTAGCGGCCCGCGTTGTTTTTTCATCTTGTCGGCAGTCTGCCAGGTGCGGGTGATGACTTCGCCGACCCGACCCATGGCCTGGCTGTCGGAGCTGATCATCGAGAACGCACCGAGGTCGTGGAGGATGTCTTCGGCGGCAATCGTCTCGCGGCGGATTCGACTTTCGGCGAAGGCCACGTCTTCGGCAATGCTTGGGTCGAGGTGGTGGCAGACCATCAGCATGTCCAGGTGTTCATCAATGGTGTTGCGGGTGAACGGCCGGGTCGGGTTGGTGGAGCTGGGCAGCACATTGGCAAAGCCGCAGGCCTTGATGATGTCCGGCGCGTGACCGCCACCGGCACCTTCGGTGTGATAGGTGTGAATGGTGCGGCCCTTGAAGGCGGCGAGGGTGGCTTCGACGAAACCGGACTCGTTGAGGGTGTCGGTGTGGATCGCCACCTGCACGTCGAACCGGTCGGCCACGCTCAGGCAGTTGTCGATACTCGCCGGTGTGGTGCCCCAGTCCTCATGCAGCTTGAGGCCGATGGCACCGGCCTTGACCTGTTCGATTAACGGCTCGGGCAGGCTGGCGTTGCCTTTGCCGGTGAGGCCGATGTTCATCGGGAAGGCATCGGCGGCCTGGAGCATGCGCGCCAGGTGCCAGGGCCCGGAGGTGCATGTGGTCGCATTGGTACCGGTTGCCGGTCCGGTGCCGCCACCGATCATGGTGGTGACGCCGCTCATCAATGCCTCTTCGATCTGTTGCGGGCAGATGAAGTGGATGTGGGTGTCGATGCCGCCGGCGGTGAGGATCATGCCTTCGCCAGCGATGACTTCGGTGCTGGCGCCAATGGCGATGGTCACGTTCGGTTGCACGTCCGGATTGCCCGCCTTGCCGATGCCGGCGACCCGTCCGTCCTTGAGGCCGACGTCAGCTTTGACGATGCCCCAGTGATCGATGATCAGTGCGTTGGTAATCACCGTGTCGACCACTTCGGCGGCGAGCAGCTGGCTTTGGCCCTGGCCGTCACGGATGACTTTGCCGCCGCCGAATTTCACTTCTTCGCCGTAGGTGGTGAAGTCCTGTTCCACTTCGATCCACAGCTCGGTGTCTGCCAGGCGCACCTTGTCGCCGACGGTGGGACCGAACATGTCGGCGTAGGCTTGACGGGAAATCTTCATTCGTTCGCCCTGGAATTCAATTTAGTTTGAGACTGTTCGCTTCGCTCACAGATTCGCGAGCAAGCCCGTTCCCACATTCGATCGCGTTCCCCTGTGGGAGCGGGCTTGCTCGCGATGGGGGCGGTACTGACAACGCATTAATCAGAGATCGCCCATGATCCGCCCGGCAAACCCGAACACCCGACGATGCCCGGCCAGGTCCACCAACTCCACCTCGCGGCTCTGTCCCGGTTCGAAGCGCACGGCGGTGCCGGCAGGAATATTCAAGCGCATGCCACGGCTGGCGGCGCGGTCGAACGTCAGGGCGTCGTTGGTTTCGAAAAAGTGGTAATGCGAGCCCACCTGGATCGGCCGATCACCACTGTTGGCCACTTTCAGGCTGATCGTGCGCCGGCCGGCGTTGAGCTCAATCTCGCCGGGCTGGATCTGGTATTCACCGGGAATCATCAATGGGCTCCTTGGAGAATCTTGTAATAGAGGGCGGTCGGCTTGTAGCGGCCGCTCGGGTCGCAGGCGTAGTCGGGGATTTCACCGGCGCGGGTATAGCCCAGCGATTGGTAGAAGTCCTCGGCGGGCGAACCGGCTTCGGTGTCGAGGTAAAGCATGCCGCGCTTTTGCTGCAGGGCAGCCGCTTCCAGAGCGCTCATCAGTTGCTGGCCCAGACCACGACGCCGCGCATGTTCGCGCACCAGCAGCTTCTGCACTTCGGCGCGGTTCAGGCCGTTGGCTTTCTGGCACAGACTCAGTTGCACGCTGGCCTGTACCTGCTCGTCCTTGACCACCACCCACAGCAACACACTGCCTTTGTTCAGGTTGTCCTGGACTTCATCGAACCAGGCGTGGGCCTGGGCCGCATCGAGGTCAGCCATGAAGCCGACACTGGCGCCATAGCCGACGGCATCGAGCAGCAGGTCGATCAGGCCCTGGCGATAATGCGCAAAGCTTTCGACGTTGACGCGTCGCAGTTGGGCGGCGTTCATTGGGCATTACTCCTGGTTGATGCTGGGCGGCTGCGCGCCGGGGTCGAGGGTCAATTGCATGAAAGTCAGGTCCAGCCAGCGGCCGAACTTGGTGCCGACCTGCGGCATTTGCCCGGTGGTGATAAAGCCGATGCGCTCATGCAAGCGAATGGAGGCGGCGTTACCGCTTTCGATGGCGGCGACCATCACGTGCTTGCCGCAGCCTTTGGCGCGCTCGATCAGTGCTTCCATCAGTTGCGGACCGAGGCCGTTGCCGCGCTGGTCGGTGCGCACGTAGACCGAGTGCTCGACGGTGTGACGGAAACCGTCGAAAGGTCGCCAGTCGCCGAAGGAGGCGTACCCGAGCACTGTGTCGTCGGCATCGACAATCACCAGAATCGGATAAGCCTGGGATTGCCGGGCGCTGAACCAGGCCTGGCGGTTGCCGAGGTCGACCGCCTGCTCGTTCCAGATCGCCGTGGTGTTGAGTACCGCGTCGTTGTAAATGTCACGGATGGCTGGCAGGTCGGCATGCACGGCATCGCGGATGTGGTAGGTCATGGCGCGGCCTCAGGCGATGGGTTGGTGGACGGTGACCAGTTTGGTGCCGTCGGGGAACGTGGCCTCGACCTGGATTTCCGGGATCATTTCCGGGATGCCTTCCATCACTTGTTCGCGGCTCAGCAGGGTGGTGCCCAGGTGCATCAGGTCGGCCACGGTCTGGCCATCGCGGGCGCCTTCAAGCAGCGCGGCGGAAATGTAGGCCATGGCCTCCGGGTAATTGAGTTTCACGCCGCGAGCCAAACGCCGCTCGGCCACCAGGCCGGCGGTGAAGATCAGCAACTTGTCTTTTTCGCGTGGGGTCAGGTCCATCGTAGACATCCATCCGGGCAGATTAAAAAGAGTGGGATCTGCTTGTACAGAACCCTGTGGGAGCGGGCTTGCTCGCGAACGCGGACCTTCATTCAACACGTATGTCGCCTGACACACCGCTTTCGCGAGCAAGCCCGCTCCCACATTGAATCGTATTTCACGTGTTCCAAATTCGTGGTGGCACGGCCTCGCGCCCCAGTAACGCCGGTCTCAACAATCGCCATAAGTCGATAAGCCAGCCCCGCGCCAACAGCGCCTCACTGGTCAGACACCGCGCCACCAACAACCCCGGCAACTGCGTCAGATCCCCGCGCACGTCATGGCTCAGCGAGCGGCAGCGCTCCAGCAGTTCGCTATCAATTTCACCCGTCACCAGTAATGTCGCAAACACCGATTGCCCATCCAGCCCAATCGGCGAGTCCAGCAAACCGTCAGCCCCGACAATGCGCTGGCGTTCGTGCCAGAGCAACTGGCCGTCGCGGCGGATATCCAGTTGCGCCTGGAAGTGCCCAAGGTCGAAGCGTTCGCCACTGGCCGGACGGCCCAGGGCCACGACGTCCCAGTAGAACAAACGGGCATCGCCTTCAAGGTCAATCCCGGTGCTGAGTTCAGCCTGCGCCGCACTGAAAATGATCGTCTCCTGGGGCAACCATTCCAGTGTCGCACCGGCCGCCACCTTCAACTTCAGCTGCTGATAGGCGGGGCCGGCGGCGCGATACCACTTGGCCGCGCCGGGGCTGGTGATTTGTGCCCAGGCATCACGCTCGACGCTGGCCGAAATGTCCAGTCGATCACCGCCGGCAATTCCGCCTGGGGGGTGGACGATGATGTGCTGGCAGACTTCAGGCCCTTCGGCGTAAAGGTGCTTTTGCACCCGCAACGGACCTTTGTGACGGCGCTGGACCGGGCGGGTGGTGTTGTCGAACCGGGCGTAGCCCAGTTCCAGTTCGGCATGCCAACTGGGGGTAAACAAAACGCCGGATGCAGGAAGAGTCATGGTCAGTGCTTATCGAGAGGTCCTCAGGAGGGTTGCAAAGGCTGTGCCGCAGGGCATCACTGGAAGGAGAGCGCCGTTGAACGTCGCCGCGCACCAGTTGGGGGCGCTGCGTGGAAGATGGTGCGACAAAATGGTGCTTCGAGCCCGCTGTGGACAGAAGCTCAGATCGTGACCAGCCCGCGCACCCCTTCAGCTTCCATATTCTCGCCGCGACCCTGTTGCACGATTTCGCCCCGGGACATCACCAGGTATTGATCGGCCAGCTCGGCGGCGAAGTCGTAGAACTGCTCAACCAGCAGAATGGCCATGTCGCCACGGGCTGCGAGTTTCTTGATCACCGCGCCGATCTCCTTGATCACCGACGGTTGGATGCCTTCGGTGGGCTCATCGAGGATCAGCAGGCGAGGGCGGCTGGCCAGTGCACGACCGATCGCCAGTTGCTGTTGCTGGCCACCGGACAGGTCACCCCCTCGGCGTTGCTTCATTTGCAGCAGCACCGGGAACAGCTCGTAGATGAACGCCGGCACTTCTTTCGCCTCGCTGCCGGGAAACCGCGACAGGCCCATCAGCAGGTTTTCTTCCACGGTCAGGCGACCGAAGATCTCCCGGCCCTGCGGCACGTAGGCGATACCGGCATGCACCCGCTGGTGCGGCTTGAAGGCGGTGATTGGTTTGCCTTCCCAATTGACCGCGCCTTCTTTGGCCGGCAGCAGACCCATCAGGCATTTGAGCAAGGTGGTCTTGCCCACGCCGTTACGCCCGAGCAGGCAGGTGACTTCACCGACCTTCACGTCAAACGTCAGGCCGCGCAGGATGTGGCTTCCGCCGTAGTACTGGTGCAGCTTTTCGACTTGCAGCATTTCCAGATTCTCCTCAGATCCCACAGTTGGATAGGTGTTTGCAGGTTTAGCGACCGAGATACACCTCGATCACCCGCTCGTTGTCCTGCACCTGCTCCAGTGACCCTTCGGCCAGCACGCTGCCCTGATGCAACACCGTGACGTGGTCGGCAATCGAGCCGACGAAGCCCATGTCGTGTTCCACCACCATCAGCGAGTGCTTGCCGGCCAGGCTCTTGAACAACTCGGCGGTGAATTCGGTTTCGGCGTCGGTCATGCCCGCGACCGGTTCGTCGAGCAGCAGCAATTGCGGGTCCTGCATCAGCAGCATGCCGATCTCCAGGAATTGTTTCTGGCCGTGGGACAACAGGCCGGCCGGGCGATTGACCGACGAGGTCAGGCCAATGGTGTCCAGCACTTGGGCGATGCGGTCTTTCTGCTCGCCGCTCAAGCGCGCCCGCAGGCTGGCCCAAACGGATTTGTCGGTTTTCTGCGCCAGCTCAAGGTTTTCAAACACGCTCAAGGCTTCGAACACCGTCGGCTTCTGGAACTTGCGGCCGATACCGGCCTGGGCGATCTGCACTTCGCTCATTTGCGTCAGGTCCAGGGTTTCGCCGAACCAGGCCTTGCCGTGACTGGGGCGGGTCTTGCCGGTGATCACGTCCATCAGGGTGGTCTTGCCCGCGCCGTTGGGGCCGATGATGCAGCGCAGTTCGCCGACGCCGATGTACAGGTTCAGATTGTTCAACGCGCGGAAGCCGTCGAAGCTGACGCTGATGTCTTCCAGGGTCAGGATGGTGCCGTGGCGCGTGTTCAGACCTTTGCCGGCACGTTGGCCGAGGCCGATGGCATCGCGGCTGCTGCCGGCGTCGCGGTTGGGCTCCAGTGGTGGAAAGAACGCCGGTTCGAGCATGAATTCAGCGGTTGCAGTGACTCTCATTGCTCACCTCTTTTCTTCAACAGACCGATCACGCCCTTGGGCAGGTACAGGGTCACGACGATGAACAGCGCACCAAGGAAGAACAGCCAGTACTCGGGGAACGCGACGGTGAACCAGCTCTTCATGCCGTTGACCACACCGGCACCGAGCAACGGACCGATCAAGGTGCCGCGACCGCCAAGGGCCACCCACACCGCTGTTTCGATAGAATTGGTCGGCGACATCTCACTCGGGTTGATGATCCCCACTTGCGGCACGTACAGCGCACCGGCCAGGCCACACAACACCGCGCTCAATACCCAGACAAACAACTTGAACCCGCGCGGGTCGTAGCCGCAGAACATCAGGCGGTTTTCTGCATCGCGCAGCGCAGTCAGTACCCGTCCGAATTTGCTTTGCGCCAGGCGCCAGCCGATAAACAGGCTCGCCACCAGCAACAGCACCGTGGCGAAAAACAGCACCGCGCGGGTGCCCGGCTCGGTGATGCCGAAGCCGAGAATCGTGCGGAAGTTGGTGAAGCCGTTGTTGCCGCCGAAGCCGGTTTCGTTGCGGAAAAACAGCAGCATCCCGGCGAAGGTCAGGGCCTGGGTCATGATCGAGAAATACACGCCCTTGATCCGCGAGCGGAAGGCGAAGAAGCCGAACACCAAGGCCAGCAACCCCGGTGCCAAAACCACCAGGCACAGGGTCCAGAGGAAGCTGCTGGTACCGGTCCAGAACCACGGCATTTCGGTCCACGACAGGAACGTCATGAAGGCCGGCAAGCCATCGCCCGAGGCCTGGCGCATCAGGTACATGCCCATGGCATAGCCGCCGAGGGCGAAGAACAGGCCGTGCCCCAAGGACAGCAGGCCGGCGTAACCCCACACCAGATCCAGCGCCAATGCGACGATGGCGTAGCAAAGAATCTTGCCCACCAGCGTCAGCGTGTAGGCGGACACATGCAGTGTGCTGTCCACCGGTAACAACGACAGGAGCGGCAGCGCCAACAGTAGAGCGAGGATCACTGCACCGACGGCAATCGAGGCTTTAGGGCCGGCTTTTTGGGTCGCGGTAACGAGCAGGGGCTGGTTCATCAGTCGATCACCCGTCCTTTGAGTGCGAAGAGGCCTTGCGGACGTTTCTGGATGAACAGAATGATCAGCGCGAGGATGAGGATCTTGCCGAGTACGGCGCCGATCTGCGGTTCGAGAATCTTGTTGGCGATCCCCAGGCCAAACGCCGCCAGCACGCTACCGGCCAACTGACCGACACCGCCGAGCACCACCACCAGGAACGAGTCGATGATGTAGCTCTGGCCGAGGTCCGGGCCGACGTTGCCGATCTGGCTCAGGGCCACGCCGCCAAGGCCGGCGATGCCCGAACCGAGACCGAAGGCGAGCATGTCCACGCGTCCGGTGGGCACGCCGCAGCAGGCGGCCATGTTGCGGTTCTGGGTGACGGCGCGCACGTTAAGGCCCAGGCGAGTCTTGTTCAGCAGCAGCCAGGTCAGCACCACCACAAACAGCGCAAAGGCAATGATGACGATGCGGTTGTACGGCAGCACCAGGTTCGGCAGCACTTGAATACCGCCCGACAGCCACGCGGGGTTGGCCACTTCGACGTTCTGCGCGCCGAACACCAGACGAACCAGTTGAATCAGCATGAGGCTGATGCCCCAGGTGGCGAGCAGGGTTTCCAGTGGGCGGCCATAGAGGTGGCGAATCACCGTGCGCTCCAGCGCCATGCCGATGGCCGCGGTGACGAAAAACGCCACCGGTAGCGCCATCAGCGGATAGAACTCGATGGCCTGCGGGGCGAAGCGCTGGAACATCAGTTGCACCACGTAGGTCGAGTAGGCGCCGAGCATCAGCATCTCGCCGTGGGCCATGTTGATCACACCGAGCAGGCCGAAGGTGATCGCAAGTCCCAGGGCCGCGAGCAGCAGAATCGAGCCCAGGGACATGCCGCTGAATGCCTGGCCGAGCATCTCGCCGACCAGCAGTTTGCGTTTGACTTGAGCGAGGCTGGTTTCGGCCGCAGTGCGTACGGTGGCATCGGCTTCAACGCCAGGCTCGAGCAAGCCTTCGAGACGGGTGCGGGCCAGCGGGTCACCGGTTTCACCGAGCAGGCGGACGGCTGCGAGGCGCACGGCCGGGTCGCTGTCGACCAATTGCAGGTTGGCCAGGGCGAGACTCAGGGCACTGTGGACGCCTTCGTCCTTTTCGCCCGCCAGCTGCTGGTCGAGGAATTTCAACTGCGCCGGTTTGGCACTTTTCTGTAGTTGCTGCGCAGCGGCCAGACGCAGTTTGGCGTCGGCGGCGAGCAGTTGGTGGCTGGCCAGGGCGGTGTCGATCAAGCCCCGCAAGCGATTGTTCAGGCGCAAGGTTTTCGGCTGGCCGTCGACGGTCAGTTCGCCTTGTTGCAGGGCGTTGATCAATTCGATGCGGGCCGGATCGGGCTGCGCGGCCCAGGCTTCCAGCAGCCTGGCTTGCTGCACGGGATTGGCGGCGACGAAGTCTTCGACGTCGCCGGCGTGAGTGGCCATCGGCAGCAAGAGTGCAATGGCGAAAATGATGCGGTAAAGGGCAGTGGGCATAGACAGTCGCCTTGACACGGACATTGTGGGAGCGGGCTTGCTCGCGAAAGGGCCAGCACATTCAACATCTCAGTTGGCTGACACTGCGCATTCGCGAGCAAGCCCGCTCCCACAGGGATTTGTGCCAGCCTCAGGTACTGAGGCCGACACCCAGTGGCTTAGTTGCTCTTCATCGCGTAGTCCGGCTTCTTGTCGTTGCCCGGAATGAACGGGCTCCACGGCTGGGCGCGGATCGGGCCTTCGGTCTGCCACACCACATTGAACTGACCGTCGGCCTGGATCTCGCCGATCATCACCGGCTTGTGCAGGTGGTGGTTGGTCTTGTCCATGGTCAGGGTGTATCCGGACGGCGCGGCAAAGGTCTGGCCGCCCAGGGCTTCGCGAACTTTGTCGACGTCGGTGGACTTGGCTTTTTCAGCCGCTTGCGCCCACATGTGGATGCCGACGTATGTGGCTTCCATCGGATCGTTGGTCACCGCTTTGTCGGCGCCCGGCAGGTTGTGTTTCTTCGCGTAGGCTTTCCAGTCGGCGACGAATTTCTTGTTAGCCGGGTTCTCAACCGACTCGAAGTAGTTCCACGCCGCCAGGTTGCCCACCAATGGCTTGGTGTCGATGCCACGCAGTTCTTCTTCGCCGACCGAGAACGCCACGACCGGCACGTCGGTAGCCTTCAGGCCCTGGTTGGCCAGTTCTTTATAGAACGGCACGTTGGAGTCGCCATTGACGGTGGAGATGACCGCCGTCTTGCCGCCTGCCGAGAACTTCTTGATGTTGGCGACGATGGTCTGGTAGTCGCTGTGACCGAACGGGGTATAGACCTCTTCGATGTCCTTGTCGGCCACGCCTTTGGAGTGCAGGAACGAACGCAGGATCTTGTTGGTGGTGCGCGGATAGACGTAGTCGGTGCCGAGCAGGAAGTAGCGCTTGGCGCTGCCGCCTTCTTCGCTCATCAGGTATTCAACGGCAGGGATCGCCTGCTGGTTCGGCGCAGCGCCGGTGTAGAAGACGTTCGGCGACATCTCTTCGCCTTCGTATTGCACCGGGTAGAACAGCAAGCCGTTGAGTTCTTCGAACACCGGCAGTACCGATTTTCGCGATACGGAAGTCCAGCAACCAAACACCACGGCGACCTTGTCCTGGGTCAGCAATTGACGACCCTTCTCGGCGAACAGCGGCCAGTTCGAGGCAGGGTCGACCACCACCGGCTCGAGCATCTTGCCGTTCACGCCGCCCTTGGCGTTGATCTCATCGATGGTCATCAGCGCCATGTCTTTCAACGACGTTTCGGAGATCGCCATGGTTCCGGACAACGAATGCAGAATACCGACCTTGATGGTCTCGGCGGCCTGGACAGTCCAGGTCATGCCCATCGCGGCAATGGATGCCGAGAGTGTGAAAGCCTTGATCAAACTGCGACGCTTCATTGTGCGATCTCCATGAACTTATGAGTTTTCTTGGTTGGCAGATGCGGACTACTGAAGGTGTGTTTTGCAAGGGCTGTGCCCGGTCGGCAAAGGCAGGGAAATGTCGGTTTAGAGCGGTCGTGCGGTTTGATGGCGCACCATGAAGGATCGCGACAGGCGTGTTGGTGCGAAGAGGTGCGCCAGATTGGAGCGCAGATCTTGTGGGCAACCCCAATCAACTGTGGGAGCGAGCTTGCTCGCGATAGCGGTGGGTCAGACACCGTTATGTTGGATGTGCCGCCGCCATCGCGAGCAAGCTCGCTCCCACAGGGATCAGCGACGGCGCATCAGGCCGATGAAGAACAGTCCGCCAATCGCGGCGGTTGCGACGCCAATGGGAAGATCTTCAGGAGCAATCATGGTCCGGGCGGCGACGTCGACCCAAACCAGAAACACGCTGCCAAGCAACACGCACACCGGCAGCAACCGTCGGTGTTCAGCCCCGACCAGGCGCCGCGCAATATGCGGCACCATCAACCCGACAAAACCAATCGAGCCGCTGATCGACACCAGCACTCCGGTCATCAACGAGGCAATCAAAAACACCCGCAGGCGCACGGTGCGTGCATTCAGGCCCAGGGTCACCGCCGTCTGCTCACCGGCCATCAGTGCATTCAGCGGTCGCGCCATGCCCAGCAGCAATATCAGCCCGAACAACACACTGGCTGTCGGTACCGCCAGCAATTCCCAGCGTGCCAACCCGAGCCCGCCGAGCATCCAGAACATCACCGCCGAACTGGCTCGATGGTCGCCCATGAACAGCAGCAAATTGGCAATCGCCATCATCACGAACGACACCGCCACGCCGCACAGCAGCAAGCGGTCACTGTCCAGGCGCCCATGACGACTGGCAATCATCAGCACCACCAGCATGCTCAGCAATGCCCCGATGAATGCCGCGATCGGCAAGGTCAGCAGGCCAACGATTTCACCGACATGCAGCACCACGATCACCGCGCCAAGTGTGGCACCGGAAGTCACGCCGAGCAGGTGCGGGTCAGCCAACGGGTTGCGCGTGACTGCTTGCAGCACCGCGCCGATCAACGCCAGGCCCGCGCCCACCAGCGCGCCGAGCAGCATGCGCGGGACGCGGATCAGCCAGACGATATGTTCCTGTCCGGGGTTCCAGTCCGCCACACCGAAACCGAACAGTTTATGCAACAGGATGCGCCACACCACATCCAGCGGCACCCGCGCCGGGCCGAAACCCAGGGACACCACGCACGACACCAGCAACAGGGCACCGAGTGCGATCAGCATCAGGGCGTAGCGACGGTTGGTCATTCGCCGTGGAAACCCTTGGCCAGGGTTGCGACCGCCAGCACGTTATCGATCCCCGGCGTGGCCTGCACGTAAGGGATGACGATGAAACGCTGGTGCCTGATCGCGTCCACCGATTGCAGGGCCTTGTTGCTCAGCAGGAATTGAATCTTCTGATCGGCAGTGACTTCGCTGTAGTCGACGATCACGATCACCTGCGGGTTGCGCTCGACCACGGTTTCCCAATTGACCCGGGTCCAGCTTGCGTCGACATCCTCCAGAACATTGCGCCCGCCAGCGGCGTCGATCAGCGCTTGCGGCATACCCAGGCTTCCTGAGGTCATGGCGCGATCTTCGCCGCTGTCGTACAGGAAGACCCGCGGTTTTTCCGCGGGCAGGTCTTTGCCAATGTCTGCCACTTGCGCCTGCATGTGGGTGATCAGGGCATTGGCGCGGTCCTGCACGTCAAAGATTCTGCCGAGGTTGCGCAGGTCGTTGTAGGTGTCTTCGAGGCTGGCCGGCGGGCGCTTCATCACGAAGGAGCAAGACTCGCTCAGCTCATACACATTGATGCCCAGCGGTTGCAGGGTTTGCGGCGTGAGATCGCCGCCGATACGCATGCCGTAGTCCCAGCCGGCGAAGAAGAAATCGACGTTGGCATTGAGCAGGGTTTCCACTGACGGGTACTTGGCCGCCAGTTCCGGCAGGCCTTCGAGAATGCCCTGCATCTCGGGCGTCACGGCCTTCCAGCCACTGATGCCGCTGTAACCGGCCATCCGTGGTTTGAGGCCGAGGGCGAGCATCATCTGGGTCATGTTGATGTCGTGGCTGAGCGCGTGTTTTGGTGCCTGCTTGAAGGTCACTTCGCGGTTGCAGCTTTTGATTGTCAGCGGGTAACGGGTGGCTTCGGCCAATGCCTGGACGCTGCCCAGCAGCATCACGAGAGAGAGGCAGGAGCGCAACAGGGAACGCAAAGTCATGGTTGGGTTATCCAGGTGATTCGTGGGTAGCTGTGCAGCGGATGTTCATCGATCAGTGCTTGGACGCCGAACACATTGCGCAGCAGCGCAGCGGTCAGGACTTCTTTCGGCGTGCCGCTGGCGACGATACGGCCATGGTTGATCACGTACAGTCGGTCACAAAAAGCCGCCGCCAGATTGAGGTCGTGGATGCTCGCCAGGGTGCCGATATTCAAGCGCTTGACCAACTTCAAAAGCTCAAGCTGAAAATGCGGGTCGAGGTGGTTGGTCGGCTCGTCAAGGATCAGCAGTTGTGGTTGCTGGGCCAGGGCGCGGGCGAGGATGACCCGCTGTTTTTCACCACCGGAGAGAGTGGCGAACCCGTGGTCTTCGAAGCCCTTGAGGCCGACGGATTCCAGGGCCTGATTGACCAGGTCGCGGTCTTCAAGGGTGTCGCCATCGAACAAGCCTTTGTGCGGCGTGCGGCCCATGGCGACCACCTCCTCGACGGTCAGGCCGAAGGCATCAGGGAACTCCTGCAACACCACGGCGATGCGTTGCGCGCACCAGCGCGAGGAGTGCTTCCAGACGTTCTGGTGATCGAGTCTGACCTCGCCGCTTTCCGGTTGATTGAAGCGCCAGGCACACCGCAACAGGCTGGTCTTGCCACTGCCGTTGGGGCCGATCAGCCCGACGAACTCACCGGCGGCCACGTGTAGCGAGGCGTCACGCAGCTGGAATTGGTGGTGGCAATGGCCGTGACCCAGTGGGGACCAGGTAAGGTTTGTCAGATTCAGCGAGGTCATGCAGTGACTCTTGAGGTAATGCTGATGGCCCCATCGCGGGCAAGCTCGCTCCCACAGGTCTTACGCAATCCCTGTGGGAGCGAGCTTGCTCGCGATGGGGCTGAGGTGATGCGCGGGGAGTTTACAGTGCCTTTCGCCCGGCGCATCTCGCCTGTTTCAAGATGAAGATGAAGCCGACTCAGTTTGCCGGGTAAAGCGCGACAGCAGCACGCGATCGAGCACCCACACCGCCACCAGAGAAGCACCCACCAACGGGAAGGCCACTGCCAGGGCGAACATGATCACCATCGCGGTTTTCCATTTTGGCAGGTCATGGCGCAGCGGCGGCACGCCGAGTTTTCCTTGCGGACGGCGCTTCCACCAGATCACCACGCCGCTGACCGCGCTGAGCAAAATCATCAGGCAGATCAGCAACACGACGATCTGATTGAACACGCCGAACATCTTGCCCTCGTGCAGCATCACGCCGATTTCCGTGGCGCGGGCGACGGTGCCGTACTGCTCGAAGCGTACATCGGCCAGGACTTTGCCGGTGTACTGATCGATGTGCAGCGTGGCGTCATTGCGCGGGTCGTCGGCGAAAACGGCGATGGTGAACACGCCGGTCGCGGTGGTCGGCAGGGTGATGCTGTATCCCGGTTCGACCTTGCGCTCTCTGGCGATGTTTTGTACGTCCTGCAGGCGGATGGTCGGCGATGCCGGGCCGGTCGCTGCACCGTCGTGGGCCATGTGCTCGGCATGGTCGCCGGACATCGGCATCGGGGTGTTTTCCATGGCCCACGGCACGGTCTGGCGGGTGGCGGTGTTGAGGCTGCGTGCCTCGACGTCGGACTTCGGCACGTCATCCCACATGGCCGCCGGGAACACGTTCCACACTTCGGCGTATTGCTTGCCCCAGAAACCGGTCCAGGTCATGCCGCTGAGCAGCATCACCAGCAGCAGGGACGCGCCCCAGAACCCGGTGACCGCGTGCAGGTCGCGCCACAATACGCGACCTCGACTGTTCAGGCGTGGCCACAAAATGCCTGCCGCCTGACCGCGCGGCCACCACAGGAAAATGCCGGACACCACCAGCACCACGCCCCATCCGGCGGCCAGTTCGATCAGCCGATCGCCAACGGTGCCGATCATCAGCTCGCCGTGAATCGACCGGGCGATGGCTTGCAGGTTCTTCTTGGCATCTTGTTCACCGAGGATGTCACCGTGGTACGGATCAACGAAAACGTTCAGCTCCTTTTCATCGTTGAGCACGACAAACTGCGCGCTGCGCTCGGCATTGACCGGCGGCAGGTACTGGGTGACCTGACCTTGTGGGTAAGCCGTTTTCACCCGTGTCAGCAGGTCGTCGGCCGGGACGGTGTGATGACCGGCCGGGACGTTGAGCAGGCTGCTGTACATCAGCGAGTCGAGCTGCGGTTTGAACAGGTAGACGGTGCCGGTCAACGCCAGCATCACCATGAATGGCGCAACGAACAATCCGGCATAGAAATGCCAGCGCCAGGCCAGGTTGTAGAAATTCACTTTGGGCTGTTTCATCACGTGTGCTCCGCTTGGCTGGATCTTTTAGTTGTTTGTTTTTGCGGTTGCTGCGCAACCGATCGCGAGCAGGCTCGCTCCCCTGTAGGAGCGAGCTTGCTCGCGAAGCTTTTAGAAACTCATGTCCACCTTGGTCCAGAGCGTTCGCCCCGGTTCCTTGATGGCTTGCGGGTCATTGGCCGGGTAGCCGAAACCGGCGTTGCCGGCCAGGTTCAAGTGTTCGGCGTAAGCCTTGCCGAACAGGTTGTCGACGCCGCTGCTGACCTTCCAGTTGCTGTTGATCCGATAGGCTCCGTTGAGGGAGAACACGCCGAAGCCCGGCGTCTTGTCGAAGTCCTTGCCGACCACGTTGCCCTTGTTCTGGTCGATGCGGTTTTGTGCGGCGACCACTCTCCACAGTGCGCCGGCGCTCCAGTTGTTTTCGCTGTAGGTCAGGCCGAAACGGGCATCCAGCGGCGGCATCTGCGGCAATGCACTGCCATCGCTGCTGTTCTTGCCCCAGGCGTAGGCCAGGGTCGCGTCGGCTTTCCAGTTGTCGGTGAAGTTGTAAGCGGCGCCCAGTTCGCCGCCCATGATTCGCGCGTCGATGTTTTCGGCTTGCGAGGTCGTACCCATCATTGTCGGGGTGTAGTTGAACAGGATGTAATCGCGCACCTGCCCGACGTAAGCCGAGGCCCAGGCTTCGAGGTCTTCGGTCTTGTATTGCAGGCCGAAATCGAGTTGGGTGGTTTTTTCCGGTTTGATCGAGTCGAAGGCATTCACCGAACCGGCGGGGCCGGACTTGGGAGAGAAAAGCTCCCAGTAATCCGGGAATCGCTGGGAGTGACCGAGGCCGGCATACAGGGTGGTCGGGCTGTCGGCCAGGTCATGTTCATAGCGGATGAAACCACTCGGCAGGGTGTCGGCGCGGGTGTCGTCGGCGGTCGGATTCGGGCGGGTCATCATGCCCGAGCCGGTGGTCTGCCGATAATCCTTGGCCGAGGCGCGGTCCAGGCGCGCGCCGCTGATCAGGCGGTCACGGTCGGCGGCGTACCAGGTCAATTCGCCGAAGACTCCGTAGTTATGGAAGTCGGCATCCTTGGTGTACGGCAGGTCCTTGTAGGTGTCGACGCCCATGGCGCCGCGCTGGCGATGTTCGTTGGTCTGCGCGTCGATGCCGCTGATCAGTTGCACATCAGTCCAGCGCCAGGTGGCCTTGACCCGGGCGCCGAGGGTGCGGCGGTCGACGTTGGAGGCCATGGGGCCGGCCATCATCCCGGTGCCGGACGGCGTGCGCAGGGTGTAGTTGTCCATCACGTGATCGGCGTAGTTGTAGTAGACCTGCGCCTCGACCTTATCCAGTACCTCGCCGATGTTGGATTGCTCGAAGCGCAGACCAAGGCTTTCGCGCAGGAACTGCGAACCGTCCATGCCGCGCCCGGCGTAGCGGGCTTCACCATCGCCACGGCCGGCGGTCAGTTCCAGCAAGGTATCGGTATTCGGCGTCCAGCCGACGGCCACGTCGCCGTTCCATTTGTCATAGCGCGACGCCACGGTGTCGTTGTTGCCGTCCTGGTAGTCGTCGGAGTGCGCGGTGTTGCCGATGACCCGCACATAACCCGATTGTCCACCGGCGGCAGCGTCCACCAGTTTGTCGAAGCGGCCGTTGGAGCCGGCCAGCACGCTGGCGTTGACCCGTGTGCCGAGTGCGCCGAAGTGCTCCGGCTCGCGGTCGAACAGGATCGTGCCAGCCGAGGAACCCGGTCCCCATAGTACGGTTTGCGGGCCTTTGATCACGGTGAGCTTGTCGTAGGTTTCCGGCGAGATGTAGGAGGTCGGGGCGTCCATCCGGCCCGGGCAGGCACCGAGCATCATGCTGCCGTTGGTGAGGATGTTCAGCCGCGAGCCGAACATGCCGCGCAGCACCGGGTCACCATTGGTGCCGCCATTGCGCACCATGGCAAAGCCGGGGATGGTCTTCAGGTAATCGGCGCCATCGCTCGCCGGCACCGGTTGTCGCGGGTCCTTGGGGTTGGTGACGATGGTCAGGGGCGAGCTGGGCGCAACGGCGGTAATCACCGTCGGGCTCAGTTCTTCACTGTGACCGGCATGGTCATCGGCCAGCGCAGAAGGCGCCAGCAATGCACCGCACAGGATGGCGGTGGCGTGTCTGAAACGAACGCCGGATTCGTTCAGGGCATAAGAGGCTTGGGCACGGCTCAAGCACGGGACAGCGGAAAACCTGGACATGACAATTTCCATCGAACAGTCGTAAACGACACGGCCGGCAGCCTGAAGCTGTCCCTGTGGGAGCGGGCTTGCTCGCGAAAGCGGTGTGCCAGACGACATCAACGTTGACTGACACTTCCTCTTCGCGAGCAAACTCGCTCCCACAGGTTGCTTTGGCTGTCTTGCGGACCGTGTGAAATCAGAAGTGAGTGTTTACGCGACGACGGGCGGGGCGCGGGTGCGGGCGCCGGGGAAGAAGGTTGGCCGGGCATGACCCTGGCGCGCAGAGGGTGTGGCGAAGGTATTGACGGGCGGGATGACGAAGTTGGCGAAAGACGCGCCACCGGTCAGCGCCGGGCAATTGAACAGCAGGCTGCAATAGCCACACTTTTCCCACAGCACATGGTGCCCGGGGGCTGGCGGGCAATGCTCGGTGGTGGCTTGCGTGGCTTGCGTGGCTTGCGTGGCATGGTCGGCATGCTCCATCGCCGACATGTCCATGCTCATACCCGTAGGCATGTTCATCGACATGGCGCGCGAATCCATCGGCATCGACTGAGAAATCAGCGGACCGATAAAGATCATCAGCATGGCGAACAGGCTGATCCAGCTGCCACGTGTCAGGCTCAATGCCTGATTGCGGGACCTGGATGACCTGGCGCTAAGCGGGCGCATGGGCGTATTCAGCGCGGGTGGTTATTGCGCGTGCTTGTGTTCTTGCATGGCGTCCGGCGCCTGCTTCTGCACCGCGACTTCGACCGTCACGTCACCGGACTTCTCGAAGTGCAGCGTCATGGGGAAGCGCTTGCCGTCAGTGAGCAGACTGCGGTCCTTGAGGCCCAGCAACATCACGTGATAGGCCATGGGTGCGAAAGTGACCTCACCACCGGCGGGCACTTCCACGCTCGGTACGTGCTGCATTTTCATCATGTCGCCTTGCATCACGTGCTCATGCAATTGCGCTTCTCCCGCAATGGGGGTGTCGACGCTAAGCAGGCGGTCGGCGGTCTTGCCTTGATTGTTGATCACGAAATACGCCGCAACGGTGGGCGCATTGGGCGGCAACTCCTGGGACCACGGATGAGCGATTTCCAGTGTGCCGACCTTGTATTCGTGGGCATTGGCAAAGCAGGCAGGCAGCAGCAACGCAGCCAGAACGATGAGTTTGTTCAACATGGCAATTCTCCGGAACGATTTAAAACGCAGTCAATTGCGAGAAAAAATCACACCAGAGGGGACGCGCGGGGGTTGAGACTCGGCCATTGCTGGCGCGGTGACGGGCTTTCCAGAGAGGTGGCAGGCAGGCTTCGGTTGGACTCGAAGTGCGCGAAATACAGTTGTGGCGTATGCCCCGGCAACGCCACCAATGGCGCGGAACCCGAGCAGCACCAGCAATGCTGCATGTTGGAATGATCGTCGCTTTGCGGGGCTTTCTGTTCAAGGTCGCCGATGGAAATCGCCACCATCCTGGTGCCGCTGGAGCTGCAGAAGCTGCCCCACAACAACTGTTCGGCGGATGACTTCGCCGTTTGCGCCATCGCTCCGGACATCGGCATGGCGAGCATGTTGAACAGCACTGCGAAGCAGGCTATCCAGGCAATTGCGAGCCGGTGTCGGGACATGGGACAAAATCCGTTTGGGTGGGCGATCAGGCGCGGGCTATTTAGCCTGATCAGGGCCGATAAGTAAAAAGGCGGCGTGCGGTGTGGTGTCGCAGCAAAAAGACGTCAGCTCAGTGCGCACGTACCGCATGTACTTGTATTTCTACTCCAAGCGTAGCGCGAATTACGGCGAATATTGCAGCCAGGTTGTCCATGCTTGGGTTGCCTTTGGCGGACAACATTCGATGGAGGCTTTTGCTGGGCTTTGCCGTTTCCTTTGCCAGTTCTTCAAAACCAACGGTGGCGTTGATGAGATCGCGCAGGATGATCCGGGCCATTTCGGGTTCGCCGTTAAGAAACAGAGTAGCAGCCTCATCCAACAGTGCCTGGGCGAACTCGGGATCACGTTGGGCACGCTCGGCAATGGTGTGTTTGTAACTTCGGGTGAGCGCCATGACGTTATCTCCGGTGCCGTTCAGTCTTTTTTCGGGATCGAAACTCGGCTATCAGTACTTTCGCTTGTTTGATGTCAGTTTTTTGTGTGGATTTGTCACCGCCACCAAAAAGGATGATCAGGTGTTTCCCTTCTTGAACGAGATAGATTCTATAGCCCGGGCCCCAATTTATCCGGTACTCGCCGAGCCCGTCGAACCACTTGATGTTTGATGTGTTTCCTAACTCAAGGCGCAGCAGCGCGGTGGATACCTTGAGCGCTGCCTGCGCATTCAAGTTGGAAAACCAGTGACTGAAGGGGCTGGTTTCGTTGTCCTGTACGTATTCTTCGAGTGTGATCACAGGCGGCCCTGACGGTAACAAATAGGTTACTTATCATGCAAGCCAATGATCCTGACCTAATGAACGAAGACCGACAACGCGCCAACTGTTTCCTCAGGCGTCAGGAACTCCCGATCAACCCCCGGCAACACCGGCCGCTTCAAGACAATCACCGGCACCCCACGTTCACGTGCGACTTCCAGTTTCGGTTCGGTCGCCGTGCTGCCGCTGTTCTTGCTGATCAGCACGTCGATGTTTCGCCGTTCGAACAACTCACGTTCATCGTCGATCAGGAAGGGCCCACGTGCGCCAATCACTTCGCAGCGCTCGTTGTCCGGATACACATCCAGTGCGCGCAGGGTCCAGAATTGTTCCGCTGGAATTTCGTCCAGGTGTTGCAGGGGCTCGCGACCGAGGGTGAACAACGGTCGGCGGAAGGGCTTCAGGGCGTCGATCAGTCCGGCCCAATCGCTGACTTCCCGCCAGTCATCACCCGCCTGGGCTTGCCAGGCCGGACGCCGCAGCGCCCAGCAGGGAATGCCGCTCAAGCGTGCGGCAGTCGCGGCGTTCTGGCTGATTCGGGCGGCGTAGGGGTGAGTGGCATCGAGCAGCAGATCGATGCCTTCATCGCGAATGAACTGCGCCAACCCTTCGGCACCACCGTAGCCACCGACGCGAACCTGGCATTGCAGATCCGTCGGAATCCGACCGACGCCGGCCAGGCTGTAGATATGCTGCGGTCCCAGCGTGCGGGCAATGGTCATGGCTTCGGTCACGCCGCCGAGCAACAGGATGCGCTTCATTGAAAGGCTCCCGCATGGCCAACGATCCCGCCCTGGCGATCGATGGCGAAGACTTCCACCTGAACCTGCGCCGGCACCACGCTGCGGGCAAAATCCAGGGCGTGCTGACAGACTGCATCACCCAGGGCGACCCCGGCTGCGGCGGCCATGGCCAGTGCCTGCTGGCTGGTGTTGGCCTCGCGGATGCTCTGCTGCAAGGCCGCATTGGCGCCGACCTGCGCCGCCCATAACGCCAGTTGCGGCAGGTCAATGCTCGAATGACGACTGTGCAAATCCATGTGCCCGGCCGCCAGTTTGCTGATCTTGCCGAAACCACCGCACAGGCTGAGTTTATCCACAGGTACTTTGCGCAGGTGCTTGAGCACGGCGCCAACGAAGTCGCCCATTTCGATCAGGGCGATTTCCGGCAGGTTGTAGACCCGGCGCATGGTGTCTTCGCTGGCGTTGCCAGTGCAGGCGGCGATATGCAGGTAACCGTTGGTTTTCGCCACGTCGATGCCCTGGTGGATCGAGGCGATGTAGGCCGCACAGGAAAACGGCCGGACGATACCGCTGGTGCCGAGGATCGACAGGCCACCAAGAATGCCCAGGCGCGGATTCATGGTTTTCAGTGCCAGCGCCTCGCCGTTCTCGACATTGACCGTGACCTCGAAACCGCCGCTATAGTCGAGCTCGTCAGCCAGTCGGGCCAGGTGTTCGCTGATCATTTTGCGTGGCACCGGGTTGATCGCGGGCTCGCCGACTCCCAGCACCAGCCCGGGCCGGGTCACGGTGCCGACGCCGCGACCGGCCTTGAAGCGCGTCCCCGGTTCGCTGCTCAGGCGCACCTGGGAGTAGAGCAGGGCACCGTGGGTCACGTCCGGATCGTCACCGGCGTCCTTGAGGGTTCCCGATTCGGCGCCGTCCTCGGTGAGGCGGCAGAACTCCAGGCGCATCTGCACCTGTTTGCCCTTGGGCAACACGATTTCCACCGCATCGGCCGATGTGCCAGCCAGCAGCAGACGCGCGGCGGCGAGGCTGGTGGCCGTGGCGCAACTGCCGGTGGTCAGGCCGCTGCGCAGAGGGGCGGGGTGTTCGGCGGTTTCGTCACGCATCGAAGGGTTTCGTCACGTCCAGCAAGGTAATCGGCAAGGCCTGGCGCCAGGTGTCGAAGTCGCCCAGTGGTTGGGCCTGGGCGATATGAATTCGCGTCAGCTCCCCGCCATGTTGCTCGCGCCAGGCCATCAGGGTCATTTCACTTTGCATTGTGACTGCGTTGGCAATCAGCCGGCCACCGGGTTTGAGTTCGGCCCAGCAGGTATCGAGCACGCCCTCGCGGGTGACGCCGCCGCCGATGAAAATCGCATCCGGCCGCTCCAGCCCGGTCAGTACCTGCGGCGCGCTGCCGCGAACCAGTTGCAGGCCGGGAACGCCGAGGGCATCGCGGTTGTGTTCGATCAACGCTTGTCGGCCCGCATCTGCCTCGATGGCCAGTGCGCGGCAACCGGGGTGGGCGCGCATCCATTCGATGCCGATCGAGCCACTGCCGGCGCCGACATCCCACAACAGTTCGCCGGGGATCGGGGCCAGGCGCGCGAGGGTGATGGCGCGCACATCGCGCTTGGTCAGTTGGCCGTCGTGCCTGAAGGCGGAGTCCGGCAGGCCGGCCAGTCGCGACAGGCGTAGCGTGTTCGGCTCGGCGATGCACTCGATAGCGATCAGGTTCAGGTCGGCGATCACAGGATCGGTCCATTCATTGGCGATGCCGTCGACACGTCGCTCGGCTTCACCGCCCAAATGTTCGAGCACCGTTATCCGGCTCGGGCCGAAACCACGTTCACGCAGCAGTGCGGCGATGGCGGCGGGGCTGCTACCGTCGTTACTCAACACCAGCAAGCGCACGCCACTGGACAATTGCGCGTTGAGTGCGGCGACAGGGCGGGCAACCACCGACAACGTGACCACTTCCTGCAAAGGCCAGCCCATTCGCGCCGCGGCGAGCGAGCAGGAAGAGGGAGCGGGCAGAACAAGCATTTCATCGCTGGATAAATGTCGGGAGAGACTGGCTCCCACCCCGAAAAACATCGGATCACCGCTGGCCAGGACGCAAACGGGTTCTCCCTGTTTCGCCAAAACCGGGTCAAGGGCGAAAGGACTGGGCCACAATTGCCGTACACCGCAGATGCAGGCTGGCAACAAGTCCAGTTGCCGTTGACCGCCAATGATCCGCGTAGCGTTCAGCAGAGCGTGTCGGGCATTTTTGCCAAGCCCCTTGAAGCCTTCTTCTCCAATGCCTACCACTGTCAGCCAGGGGGTCATGCTGTTCCTCTTCTATCAATCGAAGCCAAATCATCACGCTGCCGGTCTGTGTCGACCTGTGCGGTGGTGCATCATAGCGCGGTGTGGATTGAGTTCGCCCGTCGCTGGTGTCTGTAAATGTGATCAGGGCTTATCCAGTTAATGGTTCTTTTTCAGGTCGAATCTCTTCATTCTGATTTCGAGCCGCTTGCGTTCGATGAGCGATCTTTTGCTTTCGAGTATGTTTTTGTCCAGTTTAAGATAAGCACGTTGCTGGATGATTTTTGCAACGTGATCTTCCATGTTCCAAAATAGAAAACCACTTTTTTTGATCGTGGTAACTAATTCAAGATTAAAGACTGCGATTTCAAGAAACCCCTTTGAGTCGTAGCGTGTGGGTATTACTTGAAAGCGCTCTCCCAGGGAACTTTGTTGGTCCAGTGAATAAAGCGCCGGCTGGTTGGGTTTCAATGCGTCGAGTGTGTCAATCATAGCGTTCCCTTGCCGGCTGTCCGGCATGGTTTGAGCGCTTTGGACCAGAAACTCGGCAATGTTTTTCGAAACGGAGTGTTGAGTGCGGGTGAAGATGGCATCCTGAAAGACAGACCAGCCGAAAAAATTCAACGTCGCAACGTATTCATTCAGCCACGTTGTCGAGTCGGCGAAGCGACTGCCAACCCTGTCTGCGGACTGGGTGGCTATTTGTGTGCAATGGGTGAAGTCGTCGTAATCTTGCAATGAAATTTCTTCGATGCATGAAATAAGGTTGTGGGCAGTCAATATTCCAGTTGTTTTTTCATATATCATTTTTGTTCCCTTGAAATAGCTGGTTTTTTTATTCGGGTTGCGGTGAAAAGTACAAGGGTTGGTGTGTGGTTTAAATATGTCTGGTTGGTTGAATTGATTCTTGCTGTTAGCGTTTTTCACTGAGTGTTAAATCAGAACTTGCGATGGCGATTCAGTCTTGAGGCGAAAAGCCTGGGCTGGGGATCACGCGCTTTTCGTCGTCAACCTGCCAGGGTTTTTCATCAGGCCGGACAAAGCAGGCATAATGCTGTCCTTCGTCTTGTACCGGTCGTCCTGTGAAGTCACGTCAGATACCCAACCGCTTGCGCCCTTCCGCCTGTCCCGGGTTGTTGCGTGTCGTCCAGGCATTGGACGGTGGTATTTGCCGGATCAAACTCGACGGTGGCGCCATCCGTGCGCACCAGGCAATCGCTGTGGCCGATGCCTCCGAGCGATATGCCAGCGGAGCGATCGAGGCGACCAACCGGGCCAACCTGCAGATCCGCGGCATTGGCAACGAGCAAGCGGCGTTGATCGACAGCCTGCTGGCCGCCGATCTGGGGCCGCGTACGGCGGCTGGCGACGATGTGCGCAACCTGATGCTCAGCCCCGGTGCCGGGATCGATCGGCGCATGCTGTTCGACACCCGCCCGCTGGCCGGGCAGATCCTCGCCACACTGCAAAACCAGGAAGCGTTCCACGACCTCAGTGCCAAGTTCGCCGTGCAGCTTGATGGCGGTGAAGACCTGACGATGCTCGAGCATCCCCATGACCTGTGGCTCTCGGCGTTTGAACAAGACGGCGAGCGACGGCTGGCGTTCGGTCTGGCGGGATGCCCGACGGACAGCCCCGCCGGTTCGGTTGCACTGGCTGACGGGCACGCGCTGGTAGTCGCGGTCCTTGAGTTGTTCCTTGAACTGGCGCGCCCCGAGCAGACGCGAATGCGCCATTTGCTGGCCGAGTACCCGATCGGGGGCATTGTGCTTCGACTGGCTGAGCGAGTGCCGCTGCAGGCCGTTATCGGTTGGCAACGGGTTTCGGGCTCCAGTGATTTGCACATGGGTGCCCATCCCCAGGCCGAGTCCGGTGTTGTCTATGTGGGAGCCGTCCCGCCGCTGGGGCGACTCGATCCGGCGATGCTGCGGGGTGTGGCACAACTGGCGCGGGAGTTCGGTGATTCCAGTCTGCGCTTCACTCCTTGGCAAAGCCTGCTGTTGCCCAATGTCCGCACGGAAAACGCCGCTGAGGTCATTCGGCAATTGCAATGTCTGGGCTTGCAGTGCGAAGCCGATCTGCCATTGTCCCGGTTGATCGCCTGCACCGGCTCAAACGGCTGCGGTAAAAGCCTGGCCGAGACCAAGGGGGATGCCTTGCAACTGGCGACATTGCTGCAACGTCACGGACAAACGCCGAGTGTCCATTTGAGCGGGTGCGCGCGCTCCTGCGCCGCCGCGCATACGGCGCCCGTCACATTACTGGCCGTCGCCCACGGTCACTACGACCTCTATTTTCGCGATGCAGCGCAGCCGGGTTTCGGCGCGCTGCACGCACGCAACCTTACTATTGAAGCGGTCGCGGCCCTGCTCGACGCCCGCTCACGGAGCCCCCTTGATGCTTGATTACATCCGCGACGGTCAGGAGATCTATCGCAACTCCTTCGCGATCATTCGCGCCGAGGCCAACCTCGACCGAATCCCGGACGATCTGGAGAAACTCGCGGTCCGTGTCATTCACGCCTGCGGCATGGTCGAGGCCATCGACGGCCTGCAGTTTTCCGAAGGTGCGGGCAAGGCCGGGCGTGATGCGCTGGCGGCCGGCGCGCCGATTTTGTGCGATGCGCGGATGGTCTCCGAAGGCGTGACCCGTGCGCGGTTGCCGGCGAACAATGCGGTGATCTGCACCTTGCGCGACGAGAGTGTTCCGGAACTGGCTCGTGATTTGGGTAACACCCGCTCAGCCGCTGCGCTGGAACTGTGGCGCCCGCATCTGGAAGGCAGCGTGGTGGTCATCGGCAACGCTCCGACGGCGCTGTTTTACTTGCTGGAAATGCTCGACGCCGGTGCGCCAAAACCGGCGCTGATCCTCGGTTTTCCGGTGGGCTTCGTCGGTGCCGCCGAATCCAAGGCCGCGCTGGCGGCTGACAGCCGTGGCGTGCCTTTTGTCATCATGCAGGGTCGCCTGGGCGGTAGCGCCATGGCCGCCGCCGCCGTCAATGCCCTCGCCACGGAGATCGAATGATGCAGCAACCTGGACGTTTGATCGGCCTCGGCGTCGGTCCCGGTGATCCGGAACTGATTACCGTCAAGGCCCTGCGCTTGCTGCGCGAATCCCCAGTGGTGGCGTACTTCGTGGCCAAGGGCAAGAAAGGCAACGCCTTCGGCATCATCGAGGCGCATCTGCAGGAAGCGCAGAATTTGTTGCCGCTGGTGTACCCGGTGACCACCGAAGCCTTGCCGGCACCGTTGTCCTACGAGCAAGTGATCAGCGACTTCTACGATGACGCAGCCGGCGAATTGGCGACGCATCTCGATGCCGGTCGCGACGTGGCGGTGATCTGCGAGGGCGATCCGTTCTTCTACGGCTCCTACATGTACCTGCACGACCGACTCGCCGAGCGTTATCAGGCCGAAGTCGTGCCCGGTGTGTGCTCGATGCTCGGCGGGGCCTCGGTGCTCGGTGCGCCGCTGGTGTATCGCAATCAGAGTCTGTCGGTGTTGTCCGGTGTGTTGCCGCACGACGAACTCAAGCGTCGCCTGGCCGATGCCGATGCGGCGGTGATCATGAAGCTTGGGCGCAACTTTCCCAAGGTTCGCCAAGTGCTGGAAGAACTCGGCCTGGCCGAGCGCGCGTTGTACGTCGAGCGCGCGACCATGGCCAATCAGAAGATCGTGCCGCTGGATCAGGTCGAGCCGATGTCCTCGCCGTACTTCTCGTTGATCATCGTTCCTGGTGAAAGGTGGCAAGGCTGATGACCCGTCCAGTTCCGGCGATTGTCATTCTTGGCAATGGCAGCCTCGCCACCGCGCGTAGTATTCAGCAGGTGTATCCCGACGCCCTGATCCATGGCTTGGCCGAACGGGTCGAAGGCGCGGATCGGGCCTATCAGGAGTTCGGTGCGACCCTGCGCGAACTCTATCAACAGGGCACGCCGATCATTGCCCTGTGCGCGGCCGGGATCGTGATCCGCACGCTGGCGCCCTTGTTGCTGGAAAAAGGCGCCGAACCACCGGTGTTGGCGGTAGCCGAAGACGGCAGCGCAGTGGTTCCACTGCTGGGTGGTCTTGGTGGGGTAAATGTGATGGCGCGGGAGATTGCCGCCGCGCTGGAAGTCGCGGCGGCGATCACCACCAGCGGCGAGTTGCGTTTCGGCACGTGCCTGCTCAACCCGCCCAGTGGCTATGCCCTTGGTGATCTGGAGTTGGGCAAGCGTTTCGTTTCCGATTTGCTCGCCGGCGAAACGGTGCGCATTGAGGGTGAGGCTCCGTGGCTGGCGCAGGCGCAGTTGCCCGAAGATGCGCAGGCCCGACTGGCGGTGCATGTCAGTCATGCCGAACGGACACCCGCGGCCAACGAGTTGTTGATCTACCCGCGCAATGTGGTGGTCGCCGTGGACGCTGGCCTGGTGAACGTCGCGGGAGCGGTGCGCGAGGCATTGCATCAGGCAAGAATCGCCGTGCAGTCGCTGGCTTGCCTGTTGGCCGCCGATACCGAAATGGCCAGCGCGGCGTTGCGTGAGGCAGCGCTTGAATTGGGCGTGCCGCTGCGCTTTGCCCACGCAGGGAAGGTGCTTGGCGAACGTCTGCGTACTGCGATGGGGCTACCCGTTTCCATGCTTGGTAACGACACTGTTGCCATTGCGGTAGCAGAGCAGCCGCTGGACCCGTTGCAGATCGGCCGTCCGCGTGGACGTCTGGCAGTGATCGGCCTTGGGCCGGGGGCTGCAGAACTGATGGTGCCGGCTGTGAAGGCTGAACTGGCCCGCGCCAACGATGTATTGGGCTACGAAACCTACGTACGCATGGCCGGGCCGTTTCGCGACGATCAGGTGCTGCATTGCACCGACAACCGCGAAGAGATGCAACGTGCCCGCCACGCTTTCGAACTGGCGGCCCAGGGGCGTTCGGTGGTGGTGGTTTCTTCAGGCGATCCCGGGGTTTTCGCCATGGCCGCGGCTGTGCTCGAGGCGCTGCACGAGTCCACCGATGTCCAGTGGCACAACGTCGATCTGGAAATCCTGCCGGGTATTTCCGCCTCCCTGGCGACGGCTGCCCAGGCTGGTGCGCCGCTGGGTCATGATTTCTGTGTTCTGTCGCTATCGGACAACCTCAAACCCTGGTCGATCATTGAAAAACGTCTGGATCTGGCAGCGCAAGCTGATCTGGCAATGGCGTTCTACAATCCGATCTCACGTTCCCGACCTTGGCAATTGGGGCGTGCGCTGGAGATCGTCGCGCAACATCGCGCACCTGGAACGCCAGTCGTGCTAGGGCGTGATGTCGGACGCCCGGGGCAGACATTGCGCGTGACGACGCTCTCTCAATTGACTCCAGACCAGGTCGACATGCGGACCATGGTGTTGATTGGTTCATCCACGACTCGTGTGTTTGATCGTTCGCAAGGAATGCCGTGGGTTTATACGCCGCGTAGTTATGGTGATAAATTAAGCGATATCAACTAGGTTGATATCAAGGTTCAGTGCAGTGTTATTCGAGCCGAACGGCTCGACAATTGCTGCATGTTTTTGAAGGTTGATGGACGCTTACATAAGTCGACATTTAATCGGGTTTGATGGCGGAGTTGGAGTGGTTTAGATTCGTTTTGTCTCTGCTGGAGACTTAAACGAACTTAAAAGGAATTGTCCGATATGGAAGTCGTGGAAGGTTTTATCACTCACAAACAATGCACCGATATTGGGAAAGCGCGTCTTGCCAGGTCAAAGGCGTTGCTGAACAGTGTTCCTCGTGTAAAAGCATCAATGTCGACCACCGCGTCGAGTTCACTTAAGGTATTGGGCGATTCAAGTCCTACCAGGGAACTGGATGCTTTGGTTCTGGGTAATACGCTCATTGGTTATGGCGACAATATTTCGCTTGAAAATATGACGATTATCGAAAATCTCATAAAATTTTCGAAGCTGGAGGCCGATCGCGAGACTAGAGATGGTCATAGCCCCGCCGCTTGGCACCGAGCCTTTCTCCAGTGTATGGAGGATATGGGGTGTTCTGTTCCCATCAACGCGAGCATCGAATACAAAAAGAGGTCTGGCAGCGGGACAATGAGGAATGTTGTCAGCACTATTATCCAGGCGGGCGTTGAAGCGGCAAAAGCTGCCATTCCTGGTGCAGCCGTGTTAAGTGCCGTCGCAGACAGCACATTGTCAGCATTGGAAAAAGAGCCTGAGACAATCAAGGTTTTCAACTATGAAGTTACTAAGGCCAAGGGTGTGAAGCTGGCCTTGCTGCCTTGCGAACAAACGAAGAACGGATTGGTTATGGTTTCGTTTTCATCCGTTAATCATGTCGGAGATCAAGTCGGTGGTGGGGTTTTGTTTTTGGATCTGAAAATTGCAAGTCTCGATATTTACCAGGGCTCAAACTTTCTCGCCTTCAATCCTTCTGCTTACGCCGAAGTGAAAGATGATGTCGAATTTATCCTGGCGCAGAATCGGAAAGAAGTGTTGGCTAAAAGATTTGTGCGTCGCAGGCAGTGAATTCAATCAAGCCGGGCGAGAGGCTGATCGTCTCTGGTCTGTTTGAAACATGTAGGGATGTAGAGGGGGAGGGGTTACCCGGTTTGCGTCCATGGGGATTGCGAGGAGTACGAAGCAGGCGCCGTACAGCGGTGAGGCACACGGCGACATCTGGATGCTTCGAGTCCCCTGGCCCCACGATTGGCCAGAATCGGAGTGCTTGATGTTCAAGGTACCAGGTAGCCCCTGACCCCGGTGAAGATGATCTGTGCCGCCAGTGCACACACGAACAACCCCATCAATCGGCTGACGATCTGTAACCCCTGGTCGCCGAGAATCCGTTCGATGCGGCTGGACAAAAACAGCACCACGCCCACGGTAAAACTGGCCAGGGCAATGCCGACAATGGCCGTGAGCTTGTCGTCCCAGTGCGGCTGGCTCACGCCCATCACCAGCAAGGCACCGATGGTGCCGGGGCCGACTGTCAGCGGGATGGTCAGTGGAACGATGGTGACATCCTGCTGCACATTGTCGGTCTGTACCGCCGATTTGCCTTGTGCCATGCCCAGCGCCGAGATGAACAGCACACTACCGGCACCGATACGAAAGGCGTCCACGGTAATGCCGAACACACTGAAAATCACTCGGCCGAACAAGTACAGCAGAACGCTGGAGACCAGGGTGGCGACCGCTACTTTCCAGGCCAGCCGACGCTGTTCCTTGCGCGAATAACCACGGGTCAGGCTGATGAAGCAGGACAACACGAAGAATGGGCTGTAGAGCACCAGCATCTTCAGATAAACGCTGAACAACACATGGAGCATGGTGCCGGGCTCACTGGCGAGGGAAGTCGAGGGGGAGTCTATCAGGGGTTGCGAAGTCTGTCGGCTCAGGACGTTGGGGTCGTCGTGCGTTTCTGCTGATCACGCTGGGCGACCCAGTGTTCGATCAGTTCGCGCAACTGCGACAGTTCCACCGGCTTGGCCATGTGTCCGTCCATGCCAGCCTGGCGCGCACGCTCTTTGTGTTCGGCAAGGATATGGGCGGTCAACGCCACCACAGGGGTGCGAACCCGCTGGTTGCCGACTTCCCAGGCACGCAATTGCTGGGTGGCCGAGAAGCCGTCGAGGATCGGCATTTCGCAGTCCATCAGCACCAGGTCGTAACGCTGGGCTTTCATCGCCTGCAGGGCTTCTTCGCCGTTGCAGGCGGTATCCGGTTGCAGGTTGAGCTTGCTCAGCATGCCGCGGATCACCTTGGTCGAGATGCTGTTGTCTTCAGCCACCAGAATGCGGAAGTCGCAGGGGACCTTGACCGGCAACGTCGGGCCGATTGGCACGGGCTGGGTCGCGACGAGCCCTTTGTTGCGCTGGGTCAGTTCGTCGGCCAGAGTGGTCTTGAGGGTGTAGCCGGCAACCGGCTTGGCCAGGATGCGCTTGATCCCGGAGTTGCGCGCGATGATCTTGCTCGGTGCGTTGCTGATGCCGGTGAGCATGATCAGCAGGATGTCATGGTTCAGGCTCGGGTCTTCCTTGATCTTGGCCGCCAGTTGCATGCCGGTCATGCCGGGCATGTTCTGGTCCAGCAAGACTATATCGAAGTAATCGCGCAAATGAGCCTTGGTGCGCAGCAGAGCCAGCGCCTCCTTGCCGGAAGATGCGGCGCTGACGTTCAGGCCCCAGGCGCTGCATTGCTGCACCAGCACCTTGCGACAGGTGTCATTGTCATCCACCACCAATACCCGCGCACCTTGCAGCGGGCCGTCGAGGTCGGAGGTCGGGTGTTCGAGGCGATCCGGGTCCAGCGGCAGGGTCAGCCACAGGGTGCTGCCCTGGTTGTTGCCGCTCTTGATCCCGAATTCCCCCTGCATCAAGCGGATCAGCTGGCGGGCTATCACCAGCCCCAGGTTGCCGCCCAACTGGGTGGCCGAAAGAAAATGCCGGCTGTGCAGTTCGGCGTGCATCAGGACGTCGCGCTCTTCAGCGTCCATAGGCTCGCCGCTGTCCTGCACGGCGATACGCAGGCGTGGTTTGGTGTTGCGCTCGTCGAGCGCCACGACGATCAGGATTTCGCCTTCATCGGTTTTTTTCAGGGCGTTTTCAAGCAGGCTCAACAGCGTCTGGCGCAAGCGTGTCGGGTCACCACTGATCACCCGCGGCACTTGCGGCTGGATGAAACTGATCAACTCGACGTTTTGCTGCTCGGCCTTGGCGCGGAAGATGCTCAGGCAGTCTTCGATCAGCGCGTTGAGGTCGAACTGCACGTCGTCCAGTTCAATCTGTCCGGACTCGAGTTTGGAAATGTCGAGAATTTCGTTGATCAGTGTCAGCAGTTCGTTGCCGGCGCTGTGGATCGTCTGTACATAGTCGCGTTGCTTGACCGATAGCGGTGTGCCCAGCAGCAGTTCGGTCATGCCGAGGACGCCGTTCATCGGGGTGCGGATTTCATGGCTGATTTTCGCCAGGAACTCGGCCTTGGCGTTGATCTCGGCGTTGCTGGCCGCCAGGTCACGACTGATGCTGAAGCGGTCTTCGGTGATGCGTCGCTGGCGCTCGCTCAGTGCAATGCTCATCAACAGGCCGCTGATGCAGATGAACGCCAGCAATGTGGTGATCAGGCCATGGGGTTCGATCAGGGTCAGCCCCAACAGAGCAGGCAGGATGACCAGTGTCCCGAGGTTGAACACCACCATGGCCGCCACGAAGAGGCGGGCCGGGCGATAGCCTTTTTGCCAGTGATAGGCGCTGATGAACAGCATGGTCAGGCCAGCCAGGGCGACCAGGCCGTAGGTGATGAAGTTCAGCGGCAAGGTATTGACGAACAGCAGCATCAGGCCGCAGGCGGTGATCAGCAGGACTTCGCCAAGCAGCAACCGGTTCAGCGGATGCGGCCCGAGCGGGGTGAAGAAACGATAGGCAAGCATCAGGCCGCAGGGTGCGGTCATTAATAATGCCAGGTAAGCCCCCGGCGTTTGCAGTGCATGCCAGTCCGGCAGCCAGGGGCCGGCGAGATTCAGCAACAACAGCAGACTGAGCATCAACAGCCCTTCGCACGTCGCCAACCAGAGGGCGCTGTGCGAGCGGGTGTAGGCGTAGCGGATGAGGTTGTGCAGGATCAGCATGGCGATGCAACCGAACAGCAGGCCATAAATCAGCGTCTGGTTCTGGTTGGCGGCCGAGATGATCGCTGACTGCAGGGTGATGTAGGGTCGTAACTGGTGGTCGGAGGCCAGTCGCAGGTATACGTCGAGGGGGGTGTCGCTTTGCGGCAGGGCCAGCATGAAGTCGCTGCTGGGCAATGGTCGCTCGGATTGGGGGTGTTCGTTGCCCGTGCTGGATTGATCGATCAGCTTGTCGCCGTCCAGTACGTACATGTTGAACTGGCGCAGGTCAGGTGCGAACACGCGCAGCAACTGTTCATGTTTGCCCGGTGCAAGCCTGAATCGCAACCATAACGCGCCATCGGGTTCGGCGGCGGTAATGCGGTCGAGTTCGATAGGGCTGAATTGATTGGTGTAACGTGCGGAACGGATGTCGCTCAGTTGCAGGTCGCCCTGTTCGTCGAGCAATACCGCCCAGCCACTGCCTTGCGCGGCCTGGGCCGGTAGCATGCAGAGCAAGGTCAGCAAAGTGACGGTCAAGCTTATGGCAATCCTGAGCCAGCGCACGGCGAAATCCCTTCGTTAGGTTGATGCCAGAATATAACGATGCGCGGCGCCGGAATAGCCAGGCAATAAACGGTGTTCATTGCCTGGCGCGGTGTTTACCTTATTCCTGATTTTCGCCACGCTCGCGGGCAATGGCGCGGTAGCCAATGTCCTTGCGATAGAAGCAGCCTTCCCAGTCAATCGAAGCCGCGAGCTTGTAGGCCTGCTGCTGTGCAGCGTCAACGCTGGCACCCATGGCCGTTGCGCAAAGCACCCGACCGCCGGCCGTTACGACTTGACCGTCCTTGAGCGCAGTACCGGCGTGGAAGACTTTGCCTTCCAGTGCGGCGGCTGCATCCAGCCCCTTGATGGCCACGCCTTTGGCGTAGTCACCAGGATAGCCGCCAGCGGCAAGCACGATGCCGACGCTCGGGCGTGGATCCCATTGCGCTTCTACTTTGTCCAGCGCCTGGGCCAGAGCAGCCTCGACCAGCAGCACCAGGCTCGACTGCAGGCGCAGCATCACCGGTTGGGTCTCAGGGTCGCCGAAGCGGCAGTTGAATTCGATGACTTTTGGGTTACCAGCCTTGTCGATCATCAGACCGGCGTACAGGAAACCAGTGTAGACGTTGCCTTCCTCGGCCATACCGCGCACGGTCGGCCAGATCACCAGATCCATGACACGCTTGTGCACTTCGGCGGTGACCACTGGCGCCGGGGAGTAAGCACCCATGCCGCCGGTGTTTGGACCGGTGTCGCCGTCGCCGACGCGTTTGTGGTCCTGGCTGGTGGCCATCGGCAGGACGTTCTTGCCGTCGACCATGACGATGAAACTGGCTTCTTCGCCGTCCAGGAACTCTTCGATGACCACGCGCGAACCCGCATCGCCAAAGGCATTGCCCGCCAGCATGTCGCGCACGGCGTCTTCGGCTTCGGCCAGGGTCATGGCGACGATCACGCCTTTACCGGCGGCCAGGCCATCGGCCTTGATCACGATCGGAGCGCCTTTTTCACGCAGGTAAGCCAGGGCCGGCTCGATCTCGGTGAAGTTCTGGTAATCGGCGGTCGGGATCTTGTGGCGAGCCAGGAAGTCCTTGGTGAAGGCTTTCGAGCCTTCCAGCTGCGCAGCGCCAGCGGTCGGACCGAAGCAATCCAGGCCACGGCTGCGGAACAGATCCACAACACCGGCAACCAGCGGCACTTCAGGGCCAACGATGGTCAGGGAAACGTTTTTCTCGGCAAAGTCTGCCAGTTGCTCAAGCGCCAGTACGTCGATGGCGACGTTCTCGCACTTGGCTTCGATGGCGGTACCGGCGTTGCCCGGCGCCACGAACACCTTCTGCACGCGCGGATCCTGAGCCACTTTCCAGGCCAGGGCGTGTTCACGGCCACCGCTGCCAATGATCAAAACATTCATTTCAAAAACCTCGGATGACGCAAATCTGGGAACTGTAGGAGCGAGCTTGCTCGCGATGGTGGTTAACGATAGCGCGGGGTGTCTGAAACACTGTGGCGTCTAGTCGTTTTTCGCGAGCAAGCTCGCTCCTACAGGGGAATGCTGTGCTGTCAGTGACGGAAGTGGCGCATGCCGGTGAACACCATGGCGATGCCGGCTTCATCAGCTGCAGCAATCACTTCATTGTCACGCATCGAGCCGCCTGGCTGGATCACGGCAGTCACGCCCGCCTTTGCCGCATTGTCCAGACCGTCGCGGAACGGGAAGAAGGCGTCGGAAGCCATCACCGAACCGGCTACCTGCAAACCGGCATGTTCGGCCTTGATAGCAGCAATACGCGCGGAGTTCACGCGGCTCATCTGGCCGGCGCCGACACCGATGGTCTGGCGATTCTTGGCGTAGACGATGGCGTTGGACTTCACGTACTTGGCAACTTTCCAGGCGAAGATCAGGTCATGGATTTCCTGCTCGCTCGGTGCGCGCTTGGTCACCACTTTCAGGTCGTCGGCGCCAATCATGCCGATGTCGCGGCTCTGTACCAGCAGGCCACCGTTGACGCGCTTGTAGTCCCAGGCAGCAGCGCGGTCAGCCGACCACTCGCCGCAGGCCAGCAGGCGTACGTTGGCTTTGGCAGCGACGATGGCGCGGGCCTCTTCGCTGACCGACGGAGCGATGATCACTTCGACGAACTGACGTTCGACGATGGCCTTGGCGGTCTCGGCGTCCAGTTCACGGTTGAAGGCGATGATGCCGCCGAAGGCGGATTCGGTGTCGGTGGCGTAGGCCAGGTCGTAGGCCTTGCGGATGCCGCCTTCGGCATCAGGGCTGACAGCCACGCCGCACGGGTTGGCGTGCTTGACGATCACGCAAGCCGGCTTGACGAAGCTCTTCACGCATTCCAGCGCGGCGTCGGTGTCGGCCACGTTGTTGTACGACAGTTCCTTGCCTTGCAGCTGGGTCGCGGTGGCGATGCCGACTTCGGCAGGCTTGGCTTCAACATAGAACGCCGCGCTCTGGTGCGGGTTCTCGCCGTAGCGCATTTCCTGGGCCTTGATGAACTGGCTGTTGAAGGTGCGCGGGAACTCGCTGCGACCTTCGGTGCTCAGGGTGTCGGCAGACTGGTTCACGGTGCCCATGTAGTTGGCGATCATGCCGTCGTAGGCGGCGGTGTGCTCGAAGGCCTTGAGCATCAGGTCGAAACGCTGGGCGTAGGTCAGACCACCGGCCTTGAGGTTTTCCAGGACGCTGGCGTAATCGCTGGCATTGACCACGATGGCCACGTCCTTGTGGTTCTTGGCGGCGGAACGGACCATGGTCGGGCCGCCGATATCGATGTTCTCGATGGCGGTCGGCAGGTCGCAGCCTGGCTTGTTGATGGTGGCTTCGAACGGGTACAGGTTGACCGCTACCAGGTCGATCGGCTTGATGCCGTGCTCGTTCATGATGGCGTCGTCGATACCGCGACGACCAAGGATCCCGCCGTGGATTTTCGGGTGCAGGGTCTTCACCCGGCCGTCCATCATTTCCGCGAAGCCTGTGTAATCCGCGACTTCCACTGCGGCAACGCCGTTGTCCTGCAGCAGCTTGAACGTCCCGCCGGTGGAGAGGATCTCGACGCCCAGGGCTTCAAGCTCCTTGGCGAATTCGAGGATCCCGGTCTTGTCGGAAACGCTGATCAAGGCGCGGCGGATCGGCAGGCGGGTAGTCTGGTCGGTCATCTCAATTTCCATCAAAAGCAAAGGAAGTCAGCAAAAAAGGCGACCGGTTTTACGCGGGCGCCTTTCTGGTTTGATTGAATGCTTACAACAAATCGTACTGCTTGAGTTTCTTGCGCAGCGTGCCCCGGTTCAGCCCGAGCATCTCGCTGGCCTTGGTCTGGTTGCCCTTGACGTAGTTCATCACGCACTCGAGCAGGGGAGCCTCGACTTCGGAGAGCACCAGGTTGTACACATCCGTGACGGCAGCGCCCTCAAGGTGGGCGAAATAATTGTGCAGCGCCTTCTCGACACTCCCGCGAAGGGTCTGACCTTCTTCGCTTGGCGTATTGAGGTGCTGTTTCAAATTCACGTTGTCGCTCACGGGTGTTGTTCCACTCACTAAAGTCTCGGTCATCATCGTCATGCGGCCACCCACTCTCCGTCCCCTGTCAGGCTCTTGTAACGCTCGGCGAAAAACGCCCGAACGTTGGCGCATTGTGCATCCGTACCATCCAAACGATTGAAGTGGGCGCGAAACTCCCTGGCGCCCGGCAGGGTTGCGAGATACCAGCCCACATGCTTTCGAGCAATGCGTACGCCCATCACATCACCATAGAAGGCGTGCAGGGCAGCCAGATGCTCTAGCAGAATGCGTTCCACCTCGATCAGTTCCAGCGCCGGGAGTTTCTCGCCGGTACGCAGGAAATGGTCGATCTCGCGAAAAATCCATGGCCGCCCCTGGGCAGCCCGGCCAATCAACAGGCCATCGGCACCGGTCGCGTCGAGCACGTACCGGGCTTTTTCTGGCGAATCGATATCGCCATTGGCGAAGACCGGAATCGACACCGCCTGCTTGATTGCGGCAATGGTGTCGTACTCGGCTTCACCGGTGTACAGGTCGGCACGGGTGCGGCCATGCACCGCCAGCGCCGTAATGCCTGCCTGTTCGGCGATCTTCGCCACCGTCAGGCCGTTCTTGTTGTCCCGGTCCCAACCGGTCCGGATCTTCAGGGTAACCGGCACATCGACCGCAGCCACGACGGCCTGCAGGATCTCGGTTACCAGGGGTTCATCCTTCAACAGTGCGGAACCGGCAGCCTTGTTGCAGACTTTTTTTGCCGGACAGCCCATGTTGATATCAATGATCTGCGCACCCATTTCAACGTTGGCACGGGCGGCGTCCGCCAGCATCTGCGCGTCCCCACCGGCGATCTGTACCGAGCGTGGCTCGGGATCACCTTCGTGGATCATGCGCATGCGCGACTTGCGGGTGTTCCACAAACTCATGTCGCTGGTGACCATTTCCGAGACGACCAGTCCCGCGCCCAAGCGCTTGCACAGCTGACGAAAGGGCTGGTCGGTGACACCCGCCATGGGGGCGAGAATCAAGCTGTTTTGTAATGTGTATGGGCCGATGCGTACCGCCGACATAGGACTTCCCTGTTGTGGGGCCGGATCATGAGAGTTCGAAAAAGGGTTGGCATGATACCCGCTCTCGATGACTGGATAAAGGCTGAATTGAACAAATTCTGAACAGTTATTCTGTTATTACCCGTGGTTTGGTTTGCCTGGAGCAGTCAGAAAGCCGGCGTTAATCCGGGAGTAATGAAGCGTTTCACTCCGGAGAGTGGAAGCTCAGACTGTAGTTCACGGCCTTGGCACCTGGGTCGAGAATGTCCAGGGCGATGTGGATCGGCGTTTGCGGAGGCATCTCCGCCATGCCTTCGAGATCGCCATTGAGGTACTCGCCAGGCTTGAAGCGACGACTGGCGATCAGATGGCCATTGAGGTCGGCGAAGCGCAGTTCCAGCAGCGGGAAGGGCTGGGAGAAGGGCGCGCGGTTATAGATGATCGCATCGACCACCAGGGCGCCATTGAACTCGGGGTGGCTGCGCACCACCAGGTTGCTGCTTTTGATTTTCGCGATGTCGACTTTGGAGGGCACGGTGCAGCCGATCTGCGGGCACAGTTGCTGGAACCACGGGCGATATTGATCCTGTCGCGCCAGTTCGTCGAAATGGTAGGCGATGTACTGGCCAGCGAGGGCGCCAGCGGCAATCAGCACCAGCAGCAACCACAACAGCCGTCGGCCCCAAGGTGAGCGGCGTTTTTGCCAGTCCAGTTGCAGCGGGTCGTCGGTCAGGTCTTGCAGCGCTTCGGCGCGCACGCCCGGTTCGCTGCGTTCGCGTCGCTTGCGCAGCGGTTCTATCGAGGGCAGGTTGTCGTCGATTTCGCTCTCGTCGGCGGCCGACAGACGTTCGTGGTTCAGCGGTGCATCAAGAGGGTCGTGCAATCGCAAATGGGGTGGTTGCGGTTCGTCGTCGAGATCAACCGGTTCCAGGGACAGCGAAGGTTCGGTGCGTGAGGTTTTGCTCGTTTCGACCGTCGGCTCTGGTGTTTCAAGGCTGTCGAGCGGTTCGTCGACTGGCGCACGATCGGCCGCCGACTCACTGAACAGGCTGTCGGACCACGGCTCCTCGTCGTCCTGCCCGGCGTTGTCGCGACGGGCGCTCAGCGAGTCGTCGCGATGGCGGCCGAGTTCGGTGGTCGGCTGGATTTCCCGCTGTTCGAGCCGGGCGAGTTCTTCGTCGAGGTCGAGGCTGTCCAGGTCCAGTTCGGTCGCGCTCCATTGCTTTTGGCTGATGGCGCGCGGTGGCGATGGCTCAAGGGGCTCCTCAGGCTGCACTGGCGGGAGCGGCGTCGCGACCGGTGCTTCCTTGTCGGCCTGCTCAAGCAACTGCCTGGCGGCATTGAACACCTGCAAGCAGGAGCCGCAACGAACCACCCCGCGAGCCACGCTCAACTGGGCATGGCTGACGCGGAAGCTGGTTTGGCAATGCGGGCACTGAGTGACGAAGCTGTCGGTCATGCGGCGATCCGGATTATGCAGGCGATCATTCTAGCGCCGACGACCAGTGATGCGCACCCAGCCATCGCGATTGGCGATCGGGTCCAGATCGAAGTCCTTGGCGTAGGCGGCAGCGACTTCGTCACCCTGTTCGGCGAGGATGCCCGACAGCGCCAGGCGCCCGCCCGACTTGACCAGGCCCGACAGCTGCGGCGCCAGGGAAACCAGCGGGCCGGCGAGAATGTTGGCCACCAGCACATCGGCCTGAACCTGTGGCAAATCTTCCGGCAGATACAGTGGGAACAATTCATCAGCGATGTTATTGCGCCCGGCGTTGTCGCGGGACGCTTCCAGCGCCTGCACGTCGATGTCGGTACCCACGGCCTCCTTGGCGCCCAGCAGCAGGGCGGCAATCGCCAGAATCCCCGAGCCGCAGCCGAAGTCCAGCACGTTGCAGCCTTTCAGGTCCTGGCCGTCGAGCCATTCCAGGCACAGTGCGGTGGTAGGGTGGGTGCCGGTGCCGAACGCCAGGCCCGGGTCCAGCAGCAAATTCACTGCATCAGGCTCCGGCGCGGCGTGCCAGCTCGGCACGATCCACAGGCGCTGGCCGAAACGCATTGGCTGGAATCCGTCCATCCAGCTGCGTTCCCAGTCCTGGTCTTCGATCACTTCGCTGTGGTGCTCGGGAAGCGGGCTGCCGGTCAGCAGCTCCAGATGGGCCAATACCGGGCCTGGCTCGGTGCCGCCTTCGAACAGGGCCAGCAGGTGCGTGTGGGACCACAGCGGCGTGGTGTTGAGTTCCGGCTCGAAGATCGGCTGATCTTCGGCGTCCATGAAGGTCACCGACACGGCGCCCACTTCAAGGAAAGCGTCTTCATAGGTTTCGGCTTGTTCTGGGCTGATGGCGAGACGGACTTGCAGCCAAGGCATGGCGGGCACCTTTGAAAAATATTGATTGCAGCCTAGCGGGCTGCGAGAAGCGCGCAAGTTTACGCGAGCGCGGAGGTTTTGTGGGAGTGGCTTGCCCTGTACATCGACACATACCCCTGTGGGAGCGAGCTTGCTCGCGATGGCGGTCTATCAGTCGACATCGATAGTGGATTTGCCGACGCTATCGCGAGCAAGCTCGCTCCCACAGGGGGGGGCAGTCGGATGAAATGTCCAGATACAACAAAGCCGCCCGAAGGCGGCTTTGTTGATCGGGTCGAAGCTTAGTGCTTCTCGCCAGCCAGCTTGTGCTCGAGGTAGTGAATGTTCACGCCCCCTTTGCAGAAGCCTTCATCGCGGGTCAGGTCGCGGTGCAGTGGGATGTTGGTCTTGATCCCGTCGACCACGATTTCGTCCAGCGCATTGCGCATGCGCGCCATGGCTTCGTCACGGGTTGCCCCGTAAGTGATCAGCTTGCCGATCAACGAATCGTAGTTCGGCGGAACCGCATAGCCACTGTACAGGTGCGAGTCGACGCGAACGCCGTTGCCGCCTGGAGCGTGGAAATGCTTGACCGTGCCCGGGCTTGGCATGAAGGTTTTCGGGTCTTCGGCGTTGATCCGGCATTCCAGCGCGTGACCGCGGATGACCACGTCATCCTGGGTGAACGACAGCTTGTTGCCGGCGGCGATGCTGAGCATCTCCTTGACGATGTCGATGCCGGTGACCATTTCCGAAACCGGGTGCTCTACCTGGACACGAGTGTTCATCTCGATGAAGTAGAAGCGGCCGTTTTCGTACAGGAACTCGAAAGTGCCTGCGCCACGGTAGCCGATATCGATGCAAGCCCTGACGCAGCGTGCGAGTACTTCCTCACGTGCGTTTTCATCGATACCCGGTGCCGGCGCTTCTTCCAGAACCTTCTGGTGACGACGTTGCAGCGAGCAGTCGCGGTCGCCCAGATGGATAGCCTGGCCCTGGCCATCGGAAAGGACCTGGACTTCCACGTGACGTGGGTTGGTCAGGAACTTTTCCAGATAGACCATCGGGTTGCCAAACGCCGCGCCTGCTTCGGAGCGGGTCAGTTTCGCCGAGGAAATCAGGTCTTCTTCCTTGTGCACGACGCGCATGCCGCGACCACCGCCGCCGCCAGCGGCCTTGATGATCACCGGGTAACCGACTTCGCGACCAATGCGCAGAGCGGTTTCTTCGTCTTCCGGCAGCGGGCCGTCAGAACCCGGAACAGTCGGTACGCCGGCAGCGATCATGGCGTGCTTGGCCGATACCTTGTCGCCCATCAGGCGAATGGTTTCGGCTTTCGGGCCAATGAACGCAAAGCCGGATTTCTCGACCTGCTCGGCGAAGTCGGCGTTTTCCGCAAGGAAACCGTAGCCCGGGTGAATGGCGGTGGCGCCAGTCACTTCGGCTGCGGCAATGATTGCCGGAATGTGCAGGTAGGAGTGGGCGGCCGATGCCGGACCGATGCAGACGGATTCGTCTGCCAGGCCCAGGTGCATCAGTTCCTTGTCAGCCTTGGAGTAAACGGCGACGGTCTTGATGCCCATCTCTTTGCAGGCGCGCAGGATCCGCAGGGCGATCTCACCGCGGTTGGCGATCAGAACTTTTTCCAACTTCGCAGTCATCAAAGGCTCTCCGCGGTTCAAACGATGGTGAACAGCGGTTGGTCGTACTCAACCGGCTGGCCGTCTTCGACGAGGATGGATTCGATCACACCGCTGGTTTCAGCTTCGATGTGGTTCATCATCTTCATGGCTTCAACGATGCACAGGGTGTCGCCTTTCTTCACGGTCTGGCCGACTTCCACGAAGGACGGCGAGGTTGGCGAAGACTTGCGATAGAACGTACCGACCATCGGCGAACGGGCAACGGTGCCGTTCAGTGCTGGCGCGGCGGCGGCAGCAGGTGCGGCAGCGGCAACCGGAGCGGCGGCAGCGACAGGCGCGGCAGCCGGGGCATGCATTGGAGCTGGCGCGTAGTACTGCTGAGCCGGGGTCTTGCTATGACGGCTGATGCGTACGGACTCTTCGCCTTCCTTGATCTCGAGCTCGTCGATGCCGGACTCTTCCAGCAATTCGATCAGTTTCTTAACTTTACGGATATCCATGAATCATCAACTCCCAAGGGTCGGTCAGGGGCGGTTAACTTGTTGTTCAAGCTGTTCCAGGGCGGCCTCCAGGGCCAGTCGATAACCGCTGGCGCCAAGGCCGCAGATCACTCCCACCGCTACGTCGGAGAAGTAAGAGTGATGGCGGAAAGGTTCGCGTTTGTGCACGTTAGACAAATGCACTTCGATGAATGGGATGCTCACCGCCAGCAGCGCGTCACGTAATGCGACACTTGTATGTGTAAAAGCTGCTGGGTTGATCAGAATGAAGTCCACGCCTTCACTGCGTGCAGCGTGGATGCGGTCGATCAATTCGTACTCGGCGTTGCTTTGCAGGTGCAGCAAATGGTGACCGGCTTCGCGGGCACGGCGTTCCAGGTCCTGGTTGATCTGCGCCAGCGTCGTGGCGCCGTAGGTGCCCGGTTCGCGAGTGCCGAGCAGGTTCAGGTTGGGTCCGTGCAGAACGAGTAACGTCGCCATCGGCGGTTCCTATGTTATCTGTGAGCAATTGTCAGAACCCGGCGACTATGCCGCAAAGCCTTTGTGACTGTCCAGTTCTCTGCAATAGCCAGCACGATGACCGATGTTTGCGCGAAATATATGACTGCTTGATTAAAATTGGTCATTCGCCCTGGTTACACGTTCGGCGAAGTCCCTGGCGTTGATCTCGCCGATCACCCGCACATCGGCGCGTTCGACGCCGTCCTTGCCAAAAAACATCAGGGCCGGGGGGCCGAACAACTGGTAGCGATCGAGCAGGGCGCGTTGCTCGGCGTTGCTGGCGGTGATGTCGAAGCGGATCAGCCGGTAACCCTTGAGGCGTTCGATGACGACAGGGTCATCCAGTACCTCGCGTTCGATGACCTTGCAGCTGATGCACCAGTCGGCGTACCAGTCGAGCAGCAGCGGTGTGCCGGATGATCGTGCATCGGCGAGTGCGCGATCCAGTTCGGCCGGTGTGATGATGGTTTGCCAGGTACTGGTGTTTTGCACTTGTCCGTTGTTGTCAACGATACGGGGCTGGCCAATCGGGTTGAACGGGTCGGTCTGGCCGCTGAAGGCGCCATACCAGCAGGCCAGTGCGTAAAACAGCAGGAACATGCCGAACAATTGCCCCAGGCGTTTGCGCGGTGGTTTATAGACGAACTCCAGCGCCCCCATGAACAGGCCGACACCGCCGGCCAGCAAACCGATCAGCAGCAAGGTGACCTGCCCCGGCAGGACACGGCTGAGCAGGCCGACGGACAACCCGAGCAACAACACACCAATGGCGTTTTTCACGTAGACCAGCCACGGACCGCTCTTCGGCAGCCAGGCTGCGCCACCGGTGGCCACCAGCAACAGCGGCGCGCCCATGCCGAGGCCGAGCATGAACAGTTTCAAGCCGCCGCCCAGCGCATCGCCACTGGCGCTGATGTACAGCAGCGCCCCGGCCAATGGTGCCGAAACGCAGGGTGAAACCAGCAAGCTGGAGACCACGCCCAACACCGCGGCGCCCCACAGTGATCCGCCTTCGGTGCGGCCGGCGATGCGGTCCAGGCGACTGCTGATGGCATGCGGCAGCTTGAGTTCGAAGACGCCGAACATCGCCAAGGCAAACACGGCAAAAAACATCGCGAACGGCACCAGCACCCAGGCCGATTGCAGTCGCGCCTGTAGGTTGAGCTGGGCACCGAACAGGCCCATCAGGGCGCCGAGCAGGGCAAAACAGGCGGCCATCGGCAGCACATAGGCCAGCGAAAGATTGAAACCGCGCCAGCCACCGACCTGACCGCGCAGCACCACGCCGGACAGGATCGGCAGCATGGGCAGCACGCATGGCGTGAACGTCAGGCCCAGGCCGGCGAGGAAAAACAACGCCAGTTCGCGCCAGCTCCATTGATAAGCCGTCGCCGGAGCGCCGCTGCCGTCGATGCTCAGGCGCTCGGTTTCCGGCGGATAGCACAGGCCTTTGTCGGCGCATCCCTGATAGGTCACGACCAGGGTGAAGGCACGTTGGTCGGTGCGCGGCAACTCAACGTCGAGAATGCCGTGGTACACCTCGACATCGCCGAAGTATTCATCGTGCTTTTTCTGACCGTCGGGCAGTTTCGCCGCGCCGAGGAGGACATCGGCCGGGTCGGCGCGAAATTGAAAACGGTGGCGGTAGAGGTAGTAACCTTCGGTGGCGACGAAACGCAACTTGATCGACTGCGGTGTGCTGCCTACCAGGCTCAGCTGGAAAGCTTCGCGCACCGGCAGGAAGTCGGCGCTGTTGTTGATCGAGCCCAGGCTTGAGCTGGGTCGGTTCTCCAGCAAGCCAGTGGCGCTGGCCGGCAGGACGAACACTAAAAACAACAGGCAGAGCAAGCGGCGCATGACGATCTCGCGTATCGGAATTGGGGGGATGATAGCGGACAGTTGCGGGGTGTGCAGCGCGGGAGTTTTGTGGTGAATGTTCTGACGCCTTCGCGAGCAAGCCCGCTCCCACATTGGTTCTGTTGTGTGCACATCATTTGTGAACACCAGAGATCAAATGTGGGAGCGGGCTTGCTCGCGAAAGCAATCTATCAGACGCGGAAAGCCTGGACGGCTGTATGCAGTCGTCCACCGAGCACCAAAAGGTTTTCCCCTTGCTCACGGCCTTCGCCGATACGCAGCAGGTTATCCCCGCCCAGCTGGTGAATCCGCTCACTGTGGTCACGGATTTCGCTGACAGCACCGCTTTGCTGAGCGGTGACATCGGCGATGCGTACCGCCGTGTCGGAAATGGTCTGGATCGCCCCGACGATTTTATCCAGCGCGCCATCAGCGGCCTGTGCCTGGCTGGCCGTGGCTTCGGCGTGTTCGACCTGGGCGCGCATGCCCTCCACCGATTGTCGCGCGGCGGTTTGCAGCCCTGCGATCAGCGTCTGGATTTCTGCGGTGGCCCCGGCGGTACGTTGCGCCAGTGAGCGCACCTCTTCGGCCACCACCGCAAAGCCTCGGCCCATTTCCCCGGCCCGGGCCGCCTCGATGGCGGCGTTCAAGGCCAGCAGGTTGGTCTGGTCGGCAATCGAGCGGATCACCGTCAACACGCCGCCGATGGTGGCCGACTCTTCGGCCAGGTGTTCGATCATTTGCGCATTGCCTTGCACTTCATCCACCAGCGCATGCAGGCCGGTGAGGCTCAGGCCGATGACTTTCTGTCCATGCTCCACGGCCAGGCCGGCGTGGCGGCTGGCTTCGGCGGCCTGGCTGGCGTCGCCGGCGACTTGCTGAATGGTCGCTTCCAGTTCGCTGAGGGAGTCGCGAATCAGTGCCGTGTCGCCAGCCTGATGCTCGGCACCGTCATGCAGGTCGTTGCTCAGGTCGGCCAGGGTGCGGCTGCTGCCGGCCACTTGTTCGGCGTTGCGGCGAATGGTCCCCACCAGGTCCACCAGATAGGCGCGCAAGCGGTTGAGGGAGGCTTCAATGTCACGCAATTCGCGGTTGGTGTTGCCCAGTTGAATGTCGCGGCTGAAGTCGCCTTCGGCCCAGGTCGAGAGGGCCGGGGCGAGGTTGGTCAGGGTCCGGGCGAGTTTGCGTTGCAGGGTGTCGATCAGCAATGCGATCAACAGAATCAAGCCGATCATCACGCCTTGCATCAGCCGCACTTCACCCTGGATCTGCCCGTGCTGGGCGCGCACCACCGGTTCCATCCCGGCAATGGCCTGTTGCACGTCGGCGATTTTCAGGTGGGTCGCCGCGCTGAGGTCGGCGCGCTTGCGGATTTGATCGCGAGTGCGCGAGAGCTCGGCCGGATAGCGGATGAGCAGGCTGTTGAGCTCGCGCTTGAGGCCGACGCCGGCATCTTCGGCGACGGTTTTTTCCTTGTTCTCCAGGCCCATCATCGAGGCGAAATCATCAGTGTTCGACTCGCTGCTGGTGGTCACGCCCAGCAATGGCAGGGCGTCGAGTTTCTCTGCCTGGATGCGGATGTTGGCCACTTCGCGTTCGACATCGGCGGCCAGTTCGCTGCGGCCGCTGCTGACCAGTTTGTCCCGGGTCAGGGACAATTTTCCCAAGTGTTGCGATGCGGTGAGCAGCGGCGTGAGGTAGGCCGCATTGCCACTGGCGTACTGGCTGAGCTGATCGAGACTGGCGCCCAGTTCCCGCTCGGCCTGCAGCAGCAAGGCCTGCGGATCACCTGCCAGTTTGCCGGCGGCCAGCAGGTCGGTCTTGCTGAATTCTTCAAGGGTCGACAGGCTGGGGCGCAACGCCTCGGCCAAGGCCGGTGGCAATTCGCCGAGTTCTTTTTGCAGGCTGTCGATGCCTTGGGCGGCACTGCTCAGGCGCAGCGCATCGCCGCTGCCCAGGTAATCCTCAATGCTGCGGGCGACGTCATTCTGAAATTGCTGCGACAGGCCCAGGTAGCGCTCCATTAATAGATATGGACGCTCCAGGGCTTTCTGCGACCACCACAGCGTAGCGCCGAGGGCCACGCACACGGCCACCAGAAGGAGGGTATTGAGATTGGTCAGCAGCTTCAGGCGCATTACGGACTACCAACGGCAGAAATGGTAAGTGCCTGAAGTTATTGCGTTTCTGTTACAGGGTTATGACCGTATCGGTCGATTCCGATAAAAAAGTGGCACTTTGCTTTGATGTGCGCGCGCCCTGTACGCGATTGCGTCCGCCGTGTTTGGCGCGATACAGCGCTTCGTCCGCCTGGTTGGCCATCATCAGGCTGTCGGAGCTTTCGCAAAGCTCAACCACTCCGGCACTGAAGGTGCACCACAGATCCTCGGGTTGCGCGGGATAGTGAATCTCGGCAAAGCGCTGACGGATTTCATCGAGCACGTTGTAGGCCGCTTCGATATCGGTATCCGGCATGACGATGGCGAACTCTTCGCCACCGTAGCGGCCGATGAAGTCGGTTTTGCGCAGGCGTTGCTTGAGAAACAGCGCCAGGCTCTTGATCACCCGGTCACCCATGGGGTGGCCGTGGCTGTCATTGACCCGTTTGAAGTGGTCAATGTCGAGCATGGCAAAGCTCAGCGGCTTGCTTTCGCGGCGGGCGCGGAACGAACAGTCTTCGAGCAATTGCAGGATATGCGTGTGGTTGTACAACCCGGTGAGACTGTCGCGGACCATCCGTGCCTTGAGGTTGCGTGCCCGGGCCGCGCGGTTGCGCACGGTGGTGATCAGGTGCCGGGGCTTGATCGGTTTGGTCAGGAAGTCGTCGCCGCCCTCGCTCATGGCGTCGAGCTGCTTGTCCAGGTCGTCTTCGGCCGACAGGTAAATGATCGGCACGCTGACGTAACGGTCGTTATGGCGGATCACCTTGGCCAGTTCCGTACCGGTGCAGGCCGGCATGTACATGTCGAGGATGATCAGGTCCGGCTGGAAGTCCGCCAGTTCGGCCATGGCCTGGATCGGCTCGATGAGCGTGCGGGTGACGATCCCGGCGCTGTTGAGCAGGCGCTCGGTGTGCAAGGCCTGGGCGCGGGAGTCGTCGATGATCAGCACTTTATAAGGCTCGTACTGGGCAACGCAGGTCAGGACTTCGATCTTCTCCAGCAGGCTCGACGCTTCGAGGGTGCCGGTAAGGAATTCCTGGCCGCCGGCACGCACGGCGGCCAGGCGGGTCGGGGTGTCGGTTTCGTGCAGGCTGAAGAACAGCAGCGGCAGCTGATGATCGAGGCCTTCCTGGGCTTCGGCGGCCAGTTTCAGGCCGACACCGGTGCCACTAAAGTCCACGTCCATGACAATCGCCGCCGGCATGCGCTCGACCATCGATGAGCGAAACGCGTCTACGCTGTCCAGGGACTGGGCGCTGAGGCCGAAGAATTCCAGTTGTTTGGCCAGGCGCTCGGCGCGGTCGTGATCCTGCAACATCACGTAGATGGGCTTGCGCAGCGGCGGCAGAAAGGTTTGATCGAGTTGGTCGCCATGGCGCAGGCCGGTGCGTGACAGGCGCTGCATCAAGCGGTTGAGATCGGTGATCAGGCCACTGCTCAGGCGTCCGCGATTGGCGTCGACCGCTTCCAGTGACTGACCGATGTGGCGTGCCAGTTGCGAGTGTTCCGGTTGTTCGAAACGCTCGGCGAAACGCAGCAGGCGCAGATTGGCCTCGCTCAGTTCCGAAAGGTCGGCGGTGGACCACTCACTGCGTTGCAGGCGCTGCCATATCTCAAGAATCTGACGAGCCTGATGAATTACCCGCTGGGCAAAGTGGTGCTTGAGGCGCTCGCGGCTGGGGTCTTCTGGCTCGGTCATATCCTGACTACTAGTTAGGGTGCACACTGAGGTCGAGTGGTGGCTCTATGCTAGCACCACTTTTCCATTACATGAGTGCTGTACGTCAATAATCTGCAATGTGTCTTTATTCAGTTTGTGACTGGCCGGTCTTGTTCTAGCCTTTCAAGTCGCGGTTTTAAGGGGCGAAGTACCTGAATCAGGGCACTTGGCAGGCGTGGTGTGGAAATGGACGAGTGACGGAACGCCGGCCATTCATGATTTTTTTGCCAGTGCTGATCGGCCCGTTTTTTTGGGCTTTAGAGGGTCGGGGATTCCCTTAGGGTGGCAATCCAAACCATTAGGGGGGATTTTGAGGGTCGCAGCGTCGCCGGGTGCACAGACGTTCTTTTGATCCGCCGGCCCGGTAATTTTCCGCATCGGTGCGATGGCGGGTGCCGGGCCAAGGCACGTTGTTGTATGGTTGTGGTCGAACCGTTGAACTCAAGAGCTTGAAAGGATATCGCCATGCTGGACTGGAAGAACCGCACAGACAGTGCGCCTGAACGTGCCGCTGAACCGAAGTCGGAGACCCGCAGTTATCTGGGTGGTCTGTTGTTCAGCCGGGCGCTGGCCACTCTGCTGGGCATCTACCTGTTGGTGGCGAGTGTCCTGGGCTGGTACTGGAGCCAGGAGCCGGCGCTGTTCCCGGTCCAGCAAACCGCTCAACTGGCGGCCGAGAAAGAAGGCAAGCAGATGGTCGTCGGCTACACCACGGTGGAAACCCTCAAGACCGTTGCCGGCACCTTGCTGACCAAGCAGGGCGGCTATATTTCCAACGACCGATTCCCGCCAGGCCTGTGGATGGACAACATGCCGAGCTGGGAATATGGCGTGCTGGTGCAGGTCCGCGACCTGAGCCGGGCACTGCGTAAAGACTTCGCCCGTTCGCAGTCGCAGTCCGCCGAAGACGCCGACCTGGCCAAGGCCGAGCCGCGTTTCAACTTCGACAACAAGAGCTGGGTGCTGCCATCCAGTGAGTCCGAGTACCAGGAAGGCATCAATTCCCTGAGCCGCTATCAGGCGCGACTGTCCGATCCTAACCAGAAGAGCGCGCTGTTCTATGCCCGTGCCGACAACCTGAACAACTGGCTGGGTGATGTCGGCACCCGTCTGGGTTCGCTGTCGCAACGACTGTCGGCCAGTGTGGGCCGGGTCAAGCTCAACACTGCGCTGAAGACCGAGGTGGTGACGCCGGGTGTGGCGCCGCAAGTCGATGAGGAAATCGTCGAAACCCCATGGCTGCAGATCGACAACGTGTTCTACGAAGCTCGCGGCCAGGCCTGGGCTCTCTCGCATTTGCTGCGCGCCATTGAAGTCGACTTCGCCGATGTGCTGGCCAAGAAGAACGCCACGGTCAGCGTGCGCCAGATCATTCGTGAACTGGAAGCGTCGCAGGAGCCGGTGTGGAGTCCGATGATCCTCAACGGCAGTGGCTTCGGCGTACTGGCCAACCACTCGCTGGTCATGGCCAACTACATTTCCCGGGCCAACGCGGCGGTGATCGATTTGCGTCAACTGCTCAATCAGGGCTGAGTCATGGTCGATAATGCCAGGGAAGCCGCGCACCGTGCGGCTTCCGATGCCGAACAGATCGCCTGGGTTGACGAGCAGGACAACCTGCTCGGCGCCCTGGTCCGTTCCGATTTGCGCGAGCGCGGGCTGATCGGGCGCGGCACCTACATTATGTTGTTCAACTCCGCTGGCGAGCTGTGCGTGCATCGCCGCACCCTGAGCAAGGCAATCTATCCCGGTTTCTGGGACGTGGCGGCGGGGGGCATGGTGCTCGCCAGTGAAACTTATGCCGAGTCGGCGGCAAGGGAGCTGGAGGAAGAACTGGGCGTGAGTGGCGTGGAACTGACCGCCCATGACCACTTTTACTTTGAGGACACCGGCAATCGCCTGTGGTGTTCGGCGTTCTCGGCGGTGTGGGACGGCCCGTTGATCCTGCAACCGGAAGAGGTGCTCGAAGCGCGCTTTATCCCCATCGATCAGGTCATGCTGGAAATCGAGCAAAAGCCTTATTGCCCGGACTCTCTGGCCGCGTTGAAGCGCTATTTGCGCTCACGCCGGATCGACGTCGCAAAACAGCTATAAATTGGCGCCGATTGGCTCTTAGCAATCGGCGTTTTTGCCGTTACACTGCGCGACCTTTTTAAACTGAACCGGTATTGCTGGTTGTTGCTGTAGGAGCGAGCTCGCTCGCGATGGACGTCAACGATAACGCGGGCATCCAGAATGAACGCGTCGCTTTTGAGTTCATCGCGAGCGAGCTCGCTCCTGCAGTGAAATGAATGTCGTACCGTTTCAGTAGCGCTGCCCCTGCCTGAGTGGGGCTTCGCGGTCGATAGCCTTCCCAAGTGCTGCGACCAGTCTTTGTCCTCCGAAGAGGATTGCCGGTGGCCAAAAAAGCCGCATCCTTCGCCGCCTTGGGCGGCCTGGTATTTTCCACCGACGCAGGTCGTCATTGCCCGGAATGCAGTAAACCGGTGGACGCCTGCATCTGCAGACAGACCGTTATCCCGGCCGGCGACGGCATCGCTCGCGTGCGTCGCGAAAGCAAGGGCCGTGGCGGCAAGACGGTGACCACCATCACCGGCGTGCCGTTGGCTGAAGACGCGCTCAAGGACCTGGCCACGACGTTGAAGAAACGTTGTGGTACCGGTGGGGCGCTGAAAGACGGTGTCATCGAAATCCAGGGCGATCATGTCGAGCTACTCTTGGCAGAACTGATCAAGCTCGGTTTCAAAGCGAAGAAGTCCGGCGGCTAGCAGCCTCTGTGAAAACCACCCTCGGCTTGATCCGGTCCTGATGACATTCAGGTCCGGCATCGTCTACATGGTTTTCACAGAGCCTGTTCATGACCGGTATCTAAACTCACTGCGGTCGGCGGGGTCTATTGCCTCGTTGACGAACCGTCATTTTCATTCTTTAGACTGCGCCGGCCTGAACCCAGGCGACGCACTATGACTTCTTTATAGGGGACTTCGATGTCCGTACGACGCACACGCAAAGACGATGGCAGCCAATGGACAGTTGCGGACAGCCGCAGTGTTTACGGGATTCGCCATTGGGGGGCCGGGTATTTCGCGATCAATGACGCCGGTCGCGTCGAAGTTCGTCCGAACGGTCCGAGCAGCTCGCCTATCGACCTGTACGAGCAAGTCGACCAGCTGCGCAAAAGCGGCCTGTCCTTGCCATTGCTGGTCCGTTTCCCGGACATCCTGCAAGACCGCGTGCGTCAGCTGACCGGCGCATTCGACGCCAACATCGAGCGTCTGGAATACCAGAGCAAGTACACCGCGCTGTACCCGATCAAGGTGAACCAGCAGGAAGCGGTGATCGAAAACATCATCGCCACCCAGAACGTTTCCATCGGCCTGGAAGCCGGCTCCAAGCCTGAACTGCTGGCGGTGCTGGCACTGGCGCCGAAGGGCGGCACCATCGTCTGCAACGGCTACAAGGACCGCGAGTTCATTCGCCTGGCGCTGATGGGCCAGAAGCTCGGCCACAACGTGTTCATCGTGATCGAGAAAGAATCCGAAGTCGGCCTGGTGATCGAGGAAGCGGCTTCGCTCAAGGTCAAGCCTCAGGTCGGCCTGCGCGTGCGCCTGTCGTCCCTGGCCTCGAGCAAGTGGGCGGACACCGGCGGTGAAAAATCCAAGTTCGGCCTGTCGGCGGCGCAACTGCTGTCGGTGGTCGAGCGTTTCCGCGCGGCGGGCCTGGACCAGGGCATTCGCCTGCTGCACTTCCACATGGGCTCGCAGATCGCCAACCTCGCTGACTACCAGCACGGTTTCAAGGAAGCGATCCGTTACTACGGCGAATTGCGCAACCTCGGCCTTCCGGTGGATCACATCGACGTCGGCGGTGGCCTGGGCGTGGACTACGACGGCACGCACTCGCGTAATGCCAGTTCGATCAACTACGACATGGACGACTACGCTGGTGTCGTGGTCGGGATGCTCAAGGAATTCTGCGATGCGCAGAGCCTGCCGCACCCGAACATCTTCTCCGAAAGCGGCCGTTCCCTGACCGCGCACCACGCGATGCTGGTGATCCAGGTGACCGACGTCGAGAAACACAACGACGACGTGCCGCAGATCGAGAACAAGGAAGCGCTGCCGGAAACCGTGCAGTGGCTGGTGGACCTGCTGGGTCCGACCGACATCGAAATGGTCACCGAAACCTACTGGCGCGCCACGCACTACATGAGTGATGTTGCCTCCCAGTACGCCGACGGCAAGCTGACCCTGGCCGAGAAAGCCTTGGCCGAGCAGTGCTACTTCGCCGTGTGCCGTCGCCTGCACAACTCGTTGAAGGCACGCCAGCGTTCCCACCGTCAGGTGCTGGACGAACTCAACGACAAGCTGGCCGACAAGTACATCTGCAACTTCTCGGTGTTCCAGAGCCTGCCGGACACCTGGGCCATCGACCAGGTCCTGCCGATCATCCCGCTGCACCGTCTCGATGAAGAGCCGCTGCGTCGTGCGGTACTGCAAGACCTGACCTGTGACTCCGACGGCAAGATCAACCAGTACGTCGACGAGCAGAGCATCGAGACCAGCTTGCCGGTGCACGCGTTGAAAGAAGGTGAGGACTACTTGCTGGGTGTGTTCCTGGTCGGTGCCTACCAGGAAATTCTTGGCGACATGCACAACCTGTTCGGCGATACCGATTCGGTGAACATCTACCAGAACGCCGATGGCAGCGTGTACCACGCCGGTATCGAAACCCACGACACCATCGAAGACATGCTGCGTTACGTGCACTTGTCGCCGGAAGAACTGATGACCCACTACCGCGACAAGTGCGCCAGTGCCCGCATCAGCGCAACCGAGCGCACGCAGTTCCTCGATGCCTTGCGTCTGGGGCTGACCCGTTCGTCTTACCTGTCTTCCTGAGGTAAGCGTCACGCTCATCAGGTCGTCTGAAAATTTACCGTTCGCTGCGGAAATTTCAGATGACCTGGTGCGGCAATTCTCCTGTTCCAGGCGAAATTTCCAGCATCTTCGACGACCCAACGCATTTGGTCTTCTTTTCGCGTAGGTTATTTCCTAATTTGTATTTCGGCACTCTACTCGGCCATGTCTCTCAGCGAGAATCCCCGGCCGCCCCTCCTGTAGAGAAACGCCGATGTTCATTCCAGTCAGCGAACCGTCATTTCGTCTGGATGTAGCAGGTCTGCCCGATTCCTTAGAGGTCCTGGTCTTTACCGGCAGAGAAGCCATCAGCGAGCCGTTCGTGTTCGACCTGGAACTGCTGATCGAAGACCCGGTGCTTGACCTTGCCAGTTTGCTGTATCGCCCTGCCTCGTTGCATTTCGGACCAGCCGGAAGCTACGTGCATGGACAATTGCATGAGCTCGTCCAGCGTGACCACGCCAGCGGACCCCGACTCTGCCAGGTGCGCCTGGGGCCAAAACTGGCTTGCCTGGCCCAGCGCTTCAGCCAGCGAATCTTCAGTGCCCGATCAGTGCCGCAAATCCTTGACCAGGTCCTCAAGGAGCACGGCATTACCGGCAAGGATCGACGTCTGGAGCTGAGTGGCCAATACCCGCCCCGGGATTTTTGCACACAATATCGAGAGTCAGACCTGCAATTTCTCCAGCGACTGTGCGCCCAGGAGGGGCTTCACTACCACTTCGAACACCGGGCCCGCGGGCACTGTGTGGTGTTTGGTGATGACCGGCAGCATTTTCCAACCGGTGAACCTGTGGTATTGCGCAGCGAGGGCGATCGACCGGCGGTGCGGCAATTCGAACGTCGGCGTAGCGGTGGGACGGCCGTGCAGTGCGCCGAATGCCGGACGGACCTGGCAACCTTGCGCAGCGGTCGACTGATGCCGCTGTCCGGTCATCCGGTTGCCGATTGCAATCGGCTCTGGCTGCTGACCAGCGTTGAGCATTGGGGCAGCCAGGATACGACGACGCCTTACCACAACCAGGCCCGTGCCCTGCACTGGCCGGCACCCATCAAACCGCCCTGTGTGACGATCGAACCAAGGATGCATGGCCCGCAACGGGCGTGGGTCGTCGAGGTCGATGAGCCAAGCCCTGACCCGCAAAGGCCGGTACCGGTGCAATTCGACTGGCTTTATCAGGGCGAAGGGGCGACGCCCAGTCATTGCTGGCTGCCCCTGGCCAGGCAGTTGCAGGCCTCGACGTTCACGCCGATACGGGAAGGGACCGAGGTGGTCGTGGGTTTTGTCGAGGGCGATCCCGATCAACCGCAGATAACCGGGGTACTGCATGCGCCGGCAACGGTCGAGGTGACGGACGCCGACACCCCCCAGCCCGGCTGCACCCATGATGAGGGCCTGGAGCAATGGTTGCGCTCGGGGGAGCCATTGCTGATGTTGTGCCTGCTACCCGGTGGCGGCAGCTTCAACCATTGCGCACAGGCTTTGTGCACCTGTCGTCTGGCGACGCAGCTTGGCCAGAGCTCTGGAGCATGATTGCCACACGTACGCCCGAGGCACCCCCGCAGTGGCTGTTGCTGGATGTGCCGGGCACGCCGCAGGCGGGTGTCACACTTCGGCAAATGTTTGTCCAGGCCCGATGGTTCGGGTTGTTCGAAGGCACGGAGTGGCATGCGCTGCATGAACAGGGGCCGGTCCTGGTCGATCTGCGCACCTGCCCGGCACTGGCCGATTTATGCATCGTCGACGGAAAACGCTGGCCCGGATTGCTGGTGGTCAGCGAGGCGGGCGCTTCGTCGTTGCTGGCGCATTTGCGGCGCATGCTCACGGTCACGCTTGGCCTGCATCGGGCCCTTCTGAGTTACTACAACCCAACCACGGCCAGTTACTTTTTCGATGCCTGCGATGCGGTTGAACTGAGTCGCTGGCTAGGACCTATCCACCAGTTACGCTGGTTCGGCGGTAGTTGGGCCGACCGCGCGATGGGGTGTGAGGGCTGGCAGCGCTTGTCCAGCCCGGGGTTGTCGGTCAGCCCGTTGGCAGTCGAGGAAAGCCTCAGCGTTGGACAGCAGGGAAAATTGCAAGCCTGCCTGCTCGAGCAGCATGCCTGGCGCTGGAACCGATCCACCGGTGTCGATTTCCCCCGTCTGTGGGCTCATGTGCAGGAGGGGATCGCGCTGGGGTTCAGCGAGCGCCCGGTGCTTGATGGCTGGATATGGCTACGCCTGCAGTATCCCGACGCGGTGCCCGTGCAGCCGTTGCCGGGCGGAACTCAACAGGAACGCCTCGATCACCTGCGAAACCGGTGGCAGAACGATCCACCCTGGCCATGAGGTCGAAATTGATTGTCGGGGCCACGCCCGATCAGTGAATACCGCCGGCGAACCAGCCATCGTTACGGCGCAGGCGCCAGGCGATCATGCCAAGGGTCAGGCTGCGCAGCAGCATGAACAACAGAAAGGTTATCCATAGGCCATGGTTGCCCCCGCCTTGCAGTGCCCAGCTGAAAGGCAGCACCAGCGCCACGGTCAGCAGCATGCCGTTGCGCATCTCCCGGGCGCGGGTGGCGCCGATGAACAGGCCGTCGAGCAGGTAACTCCAGACGGCAATCAGCGGCAGTACGGCGAGGTAGGGCAGGTAGATGAACGCGGTGTCGCGCACACTTTGAATGTCGGTCTGCATCTCGATGAACAGATGCCCGGCGAACAGAAACAGCGCGGCAAAGCCCAGGCTTGCGAGCAACGACCAGCCACCGGCCACTACCAATGAACGGCGCAGGGCATCGCGGTTACGGGCGCCAAGAGCATGTCCGCACAGGGCTTCGACAGCGTGGGCCAGGCCATCGAGGGCGTGGGCGGTCAGCAGCAGGCCATTGAGCAAAAGAGCGTTGGCCGCGACCGTGGCGTCGCCAAGCCGTGCGCCTTGCACCGTGATCAGGAAGAACACCGATTGCAGTGCCAGGCTGCGGATGAAGATATCGCGGTTGACCGCCAGCAATGGCCGCCAACTCTGCCACAGCGCCAATGCCGCCCAGACGATATGCCCGGGGTAGGCGCGCAGGGCTTTGCGAGTCATCAGCAAGCCGATCAGTGCGCCGGTCCATTCGGCAATCACCGAGGCCCGGGCAGCACCGACCACGCCCCATTCCAGGCCGAGGACGAACCACAGGTTCAGGGCAATGTTGACCAGGTTGGTGCTCAGCAAAATCGCCAGGGGTGCCCGGGCATTCTGGGTGCCGAGGAACCAGCCGACCAGGGCATAACTGGCGAGCGCCGCCGGCAGGCCGAACAGGCGGGTATGGAAGAACTCGCGGGTCAGCTGATCGAGCTCAGCCGACGGTTGCATGAAATGCAACGCGACCCCGCTCAAAGGCACGCCCACCGCACCCAGGACCACGGCCAGGCCGATGGCGAGCAGCAGGCCTTGCAACAGAATCTGCCGCAAGGCGGCACCATCCCCACGCCCCGCTGCCTGGGCGGCGAACCCGGTGGAGCCCATGCGCAGAAAGCCCATGGCCCAGGCAAGGAAGGTGTACAGACTGGCCCCGACCGCGACGGCGCCGAGTTGATGGGCGTGGGGCAGGTGACCGATGACGGTGCTGTCGACCAATGCCACCAGCGGTACGGAAATGTTCGAGAGAATCATCGGCGCGGCGAGTGCCCAGACCCGGCGATGGGTAGGGCGGTCGCGCCAGTCGGCGGTCAGGTTGGACATGCAGGCTCCTTGGAGGAGCGGGCATTGTAGCGGCACATCGAGGGCGAGCCGCGATCAATTGTGGGAGCGGGCTTGCTCGCGAAAGCGGTCGTCCAGTCAATAATGACTCGACTGACCTGCCGTCTTCGCGAGCAAGCCCGCTCCCACAGTGATTTGTGTGGTGTCAGTGGATGATCCAGCTGAGCAACCACAGCCCCAGCACCAACCAGATGAAACCCATGATGAACGACGCATTGAGAAAGGCGCGGATCGCTGACCACAGCAGGATCAGGCCGAGGATCAAGGTCACGATGCTGATGACCGATGTATCCATGCCCAGCGCCTGGGACAGGCCTTCGATGAAATTGCTGCTGGCGTTGCTCAACAGATTGAACAGACCACTGAGGCCATCAACGATGAAGCGGATGATCGAGCCGAGTACCTGGCCGAGCCATTCGGAAAAACCTTCTACCTGCATGAAGTGAACGTCCTGTTTAAAGAGAATTGAGTCTTGGGCTGTCGATCTTGCTGCCGAGTTCCCACAAGCATAGAGGGTTGCACAATACCTGTGGGAGCGGGCTTGCTCGCGAAGGCGTCATGACATTCAACATCAATGTTGACTATCAGTCAGCTTTCGCGAGCAAGCCCGCTCCCACAAAAAAACAATGCCAACCGCTCCAACTTTGTCACTTGCCTTCACCTGTGATCCCCCCGAAGCTATACGCCTTCAGGAGAGCCCGATGAACCTTGTTGAACTGACCGAACGCCTGCACGCCATCCGTGACCGCAATGACTGGCGGCAATTTCACAGCCCGAAAAACCTGGCCATGGCCGCGAGCGTGGAAATGTCCGAGCTGGTGGAAATTTTCCAGTGGCTGACCGAAGACCAGTCACGCCAGTTGCCGGCGGACAAACTCGCCCACGCCGGGCAGGAAGTCGGTGACATCGTGCTTTATCTATTGCTGCTGTGCGGTGAACTGGGCCTGGACATGGACGCCGTGGTGCGCAGCAAACTGGCGGACAGCGAACGGAGGTTCAGCTGATGAGCGACCGTCATTTCGATCAACTGGCGACCCGTTTCGCCGAAAAAATCTACGGCGGTGCCAAAGGCGCGATCCGTCTGGCGGTGTTGCAGGCCGATCTGGCCGAAATCTTGCCCGACCGGCCGCTGCGCGTGCTCGATATCGGCGCCGGGCTTGGCCACATGTCGTTGTGGCTGGCACAGCGCGGCCATCAGGTGACCCTCGCCGAGCCTGCCGAGCCGATGCTCGAAGGCGCCCGCCAGCGTTTTGCCGAAGCAGGGCAGAGCGCCACGTTCATTCAGGCACCCTGGCAGGAGCTGCTCGGGCAACTCACCGAACCCTACGACCTGGTGTTGTGCCACGCCGTGCTGGAATGGCTGGCCGAACCTCACGCCATCCTGCCGGTGCTGCATCAGCTGACCAAGGCTGACGGCTGGCTGTCCCTGGCGTTCTACAACCGTGACGCGCTGATATATCGCAACTTGCTCAAGGGGCATTTCCGCAAGATGCGCAAGAACGACATGGCCGGCGAAAAGCAGAGCCTGACCCCGCAACAGCCCCTTGATCCGCGTGAGCTGGCGGCGCAACTTGAAGGTCTGTGGCAGGTCGAAACCATGAGTGGCGTGCGGGTTTTCCACGATTACATGCCGGTGGAATTCCAGGCCCGCGCCGAGCTGGCGGATCTGCTGGAAATGGAACTGGCCCACCGTCGTCATCCGAGCTTTGCCGGGCTTGGACGTTACTTGCACTGGATCTGTCGGCCTGTCTGATCGGAGCACGCAATGAAAAGTCATTCAGGTGTACTGGTGTTCTGCCTGGGGCTGGCGGCCTGTCAGGGCAGCAACCCCTATGTCGCCACGTCCAACCCATTGCCACCGGCGCCGCCCCAGGCCGCCAACACCTTTGACCGCAGCGCTTACCCGGCAGCCCCCCGTGACTATGGGCGCTACCGCAGTTGGGCCTGGCTCGACGGGCATCTGCCACCGGGCACCGCCTGGGCCGACTCGGCACAGATCGCCGAAGCGGTCAGCAATGCGCTGGATCAACGCGGCTTGCGCCCGTTGCACGACAATCGCCCGGCCGACCTGTTTGTCAGCGCCGACCTGCGCCTGGAAACCCGTTTGCGCCAGGTACAGGACGACTATTACGGCGGCGGTTATGGTGGCTACAACGGCTACGGCCCTGGATATGGCGGGTACGCCACCGTACCTGTCGTTCGTACCTATCAGGAGCAAGTCGTGGTGGTTCAGGTGGATATGTTTGACGCCAGGAGCGGCCAGCCGGTGTGGAGCTCCAGCGCTGAAACCGGCAACCGGGGCAGCGAAAGCGAGCGGGCCGATGCCATACGGGAGGCTGTGAAAAAGGCAATGTCGGCGTATCCTCCTAGTTAGCTTCTTGTAGATAAGAAGCATTCCGCAGGATCATGCCTTCAACCGGAGACTCATCATGTTCCGCCGTTTTGTTTTACTGGCAGTGGCCGCGCTGCTCAGTGCCTGCGCCGCCAACCAGGTCAATCATGACTTCGACGCCAGCCGCGACTTTGCTGCCTATCGCAGCTGGACCTGGAAAGAACCCGCCCTGCAATACCGTCCCGACGATCCACGGATCAAGAGCGACCTGACCGAACAGCGCATCCGTCAGGCGGTTGCCGATCAACTGGATCAGCGCGGTCTGCGCCCGGCCGCCGCAGGCGTCAAGGGCGATTTGAATGTGCAGACCTACCTGATTGTCGAAGAGCGGCAACAACAGGTGACCACCAATTACGGTGGCGGCTGGGGTAACCCGTGGTATGGCTACTACGGCGCCCCTATGTATAACGAAACCCGCAACGTCAGCTACAAAGTGGCGACCATCCAGATCGACCTGCTCGATGGCAAGGACGGCAAACTGGTGTGGCGTGGCAGTGACGAACAGATACTCAGCCGCACGCCGAACCCGACGGATCGTCGCGATGCCATCTGGGAAACAGTCACGCGGATATTGGCCAACTACCCACCGCACGCATCCTAGAGTCAGCCAGTCTCTCAACCCCTGTGCCCTACAGGGGTTTTTATGCTTGGCACTGGCGAGCCTGGGGATCGACCTGAACAAAGTCGAGGTGGGTGCCAACCTCCGTTGTCACTCGGGACGCCCATCCCTGGTGATCTGATCCGGCAGCACAATCGGCAGTTCTATGCAGAAACGCGCACCCTCGGTGGAGTTCCTGACGCTCAGCTTGCCGCCCATGTTCTCGACAATGTCATAGCTCACCGAGAGCCCCAGACCGGTGCCGAAGCCCACCGGTTTGGTGGTGAAGAACGGCTCGAAAATCCGCTCCAGCAAACGCGGGTCGATACCGCCGCCGTTGTCCTCGACCCACAGGCGTACCGAGTGTGTATCCCGTTCGGTGTACAGCGAAATCCACGGCTTGAACCCGGGCAGGGTTTCGCGCTTGCCGAGCAACGCGTCCCGAGCGTTGACCATCAGGTTGATCAGTACCTGTTCAAGCTGATCGACATGGCCGCGCACCTGCACCTCAAAACCGGTCTCGCTGATGCGCAGGTCGACGCCTTTGTCGCGTAGGTCCTCGGACAACAGTGACAGCGTGCCTTCGATGGCCTGGACCGGGTTGAACGGTTGCTGCTCGGTTTCCGAGCGGCGGCCGAACACCCGCATGTGGTCCACCACCCGCGCGGCGCGCTGCACTTGCGTGTCGATGCGCGTGAGCTTGTCGATCAGGTAATCGACCTGTACGTCGCCGTTGTTCAGGCGCTTGAGTACGTTGACGATAGCCATGCGCATCACGTTCAGCGGCTGGTTGATCTCATGGGCCAGGCCGGTGGCCATTTCTCCGAGGGTGGCCATTTTCGCGCTTTGTGTGAGCTGCTGCTGCGCGCGCCTCACCTCGGTGTTGTCGCGCCCCACGGCCTGGACCTCGAGCAACCGGCCCTGTTCATCGAACACCCCACGATCGGACCAGATCCACCAGGCGTGTTCGCGGCCGGGCAGTTGCAGGTTGATCTCGGCGGTGCTGACCGGAAACTCGGGGCTCAGTCGGTTCAGCCGCTGGATGAATGCAGTGCGCTGTTCCCCGGACATCCAGTCGCCCAGATTCACCCCCGGCAATTGTTCGGGCGCCAACTCCAGACAGGTGGCCAGCGGGCGGTTGCCGAAGGTCAGGGTCAAGTCCGGCTGGTAGCGGCAGATCATCGCCGGCGAGTCTTCCACCAACATCCGGTAGCGTTCTTCACTCTGCCTGACCTGTTCGGTGGCCAGGGTCGCTTCGGTGATGTCCAGCCACAGGCCCACGGCTTCCACCGGCAGGCCGAGGTCGTTGCGCAACAACTTCGCTTCATCCAGCAGCCAGTGATAGTCGCCGTGACTGTCACGCAACCGATAGCGGGCACGCACCGAGCCTTCACGCAGCAACAGCCGCGTGCGCTCGAAATACTGCAGTCGGTCGTCGGGATGTACCCGCTCCACCAGCGCCCCGGGTGCGCAGTCGGCGAGGGTCCAGCCGAGCAGTGGCAACAGGCTGTCGCTGAAAAACACCGGGTGCAACGCACCGTCGACATAGCGCTGTACGTAAATCACCGCCGGAGAGCTGGCGATCAGATTGTCCAGGCGTGCATGGGCGGCGATGGCGCTCTGTTCCTGGTTCTTGATGTCGCTGATGTCGAGCATGAACCCCACCAGACGACGGTTTTTTCCCGCGCCCAGCGCCTGGCCTTGCAGGCGATACCAGGCGGGTGCGGGCGCACCGTAGGGGCGATACAGGCGCACGCACAGCAGCAGGGGAGTGCCAGTCTCCTGCAAGTCTTGCAGGCAGATGCGCAGCTCTTCGCGGTCGGCGGGATACACCTGATCGAGCCAGTCCTGCATGGATAAACGCGACATTCCAAGGTTCAGGGTAGTGGCCAGCGAAGGTGCCAACTGAACCTCGTCGCTGTCGCTGAAAACTTCCCACCAGCCTGTTCCCAGCAAGGCTTGCAGCGATTCCAGGCGTTCCAGTTGCAGGTGATGCCGGTGCTCGCGCAGGCGCCCGAGCAAGGGACTGGCGAGCGCGGCGGTGATTTGTAGCCAGTCGCGTTCCGTGACATCGGGGGCGCGTTTTTGCGCCGTGTAGAAACCGCACAGCATCCAGGCGACCACCCCTTGCGCATCATGATAGGGCACGACGAAGCCATCGGTATTGCCGAACGTACCTTGCAGGCGCGGGTGTTCGCGCGGGGTCAGGTGCTGCGGTGCCGAGCCGCTCAAACTGTCCAGCCCCGTACCCAGGCGTTGACCGTTTTGCCACAGTTGCGGTGCATCCAGGGCGGCGTAGTGCTGGTGAATCTGCCAACCATGTTCCTGCTCATCGAGCAAGGCGAGAGCAATGCAGGGGATCTGAAAACGCTGGGCCAGGCTTTGCAGTTGCTCGGTCAGCACCTCGGGCAGGCGCGTCAGGCTGCACAGGCGCAACTGTTCGGCGATTTGCTGCGCCAGCACCTGGCATTGTTCGCGGTTGCGCGATTGCAGGCGCTCAAGCAGCAAGTCGCCGATGTCCAGCATCTGCAACAACCAGGTATCGGCCAAGGGCTGCACCCAGCCGCGCAAATGCAGCGGGGGGCCGTTGAGGCTGTAGAAGTCCAGGTCCAGGGTTTGCCCCTGCCAGTCCGCCGGCGAGCCTTCGATGACGAGGCTGCTGTGGGGCAACAGGAAGTCGAACAGATGCGGTGCCTGCTCGCTGGGGGGGTGCTGGGCCAGCAAGTGCCGCAGCGGACCGCTCAGTTGAACGACACGCCCCTCGGCATTGAGCTGCATCTGCAATCCGAAACTGTGCACCCGCGGTGCCTCTTGCGGCTCCGGCGGGGGCGGCGGATGGCGATGGAGCAGGCGCCCGAAGAGTTTGTCCCCGGCACTCAAAATTGCAGGCTCGCACTGGTCGTGAGGGTCGCCGGCAGATTCGGTACTTGTCCGATGCCCGGCAGGTTCAGATGAATGGCGGCGGTCAGCAATCCCAGGGCGAACTCATTCGCGGCGGCACTTCTTTGTTTGTGGGGGAGGCTGGCTTTCATGAGTGCGTCTACCTTGACCATCACTGAGTAATGTCAGCATAGAATCATTCCGCCAAAACGGAGGTTTGGGTTGTGTACATATCCATTGCTGCGGTAACGGCGGCTGGCGGTTTCGCCCTTACGGCGAGTCCCTTTTGGCAAACGCCCCAAAAGGAACCAAAAGGTCTCGCCCCTTACGTACGGCCCCTCGCTTAGGCTCGGGGTTCCTTCGCTGCGGTATTCATCCGGGGGCATTGCCCTCCGGTCGGCTTCGCTTCGACCTGCATGCAATGAGTTCGACTGCGTCGAACGGCGCTGCGCGCCTGTCCCCGGATGAACACCTTCGCTCAGCCTGCCGAGGGGGCGGGTGGATCAAGATCAAGAGCTGCAGGCGAGCTAACGCTCGGCCTGATGAGTGGTGAGAAGCGTCTGTGTACGCCGATCTGTTTTTGCTCTTCTGTGGGAGCGAGCTTGCTCGCGATGGCGGTCTGACAGCCGCCCCATTTCTTTCAGATGTACCCGAGCCAATTGTGGGAGCGAGCCTGCTCGCGATGACGTCCTTTCAGCCAACACATTCCTGTGTAGTTTTCCTCAGATCCCGAGGAAATCTCCGACATGTTTCTCAGGTTGTCCGTCGGAAGCGCGATCTCTAGCCTTTGTCGGTCGCTGCAAAATCAGTGATCGGGTTTGGTCGCCCGGGTTTAGAATGGCGCACAGTGCCGCGTGAGCGGCATTTTTGTGCTTGCTTAATGGCGAGCTGTGCGTGGGAGGGCTTAAGCCCTGCCGGGTTTCCATTCCCTGGTCGACCAACCTGCGTACGGTTCGCCACCCTTCTGCATGGTCGCAGTGATGGCGAACTCCAAATCCAAGAATGGAGCTTCACCATGTTCAAACCCACCCCAAATCCCCCCGAAACCGACGACGTTTCTCCCTACCAATCCCCTCACTCAAATAAATTCCACGAAGCCGCCGACCGCGCCCTCGATCACTACCTCAATCCGCCCAAGCCACCTGCCGTTCACAAACCCAGCACTATGTTCGTCATCGCCCCGGACATCGATACCGAGACCCTGCTGGCCCACGCCTGTGAGTCGCTGGCGTCGGCGAGTGTGATGGCGAGTGATTTCGCAGGTTTCCTGGAGGGCTCGCAGCGCAACACCCTGCTGGGGATTGCGCAGGTGATCATGCTGGGTGAGCTGGCGGTGAACCGGGCGTTGGATAATCTCGATCCGCAAAACTAACCGCGGAGCTTTTGTGGCGAGGAGCCAGCGCCCTCGCCACGTCGAGGTATCAGCTTTATCAGGCAACCGGCCGCCAATGCCCGACCATATGCTCCAGCTCCCCGACACCCACCAACTGAAAATCCCCGCTCGGCCCTGGCGCACTGGCCAGTAACGTCACCTCACTGGGCAACCGTACCGGTTTCTTGAACTGCACCGCGATCTCGACATTCGCTACAGGCAGATGCCCGGCCAGCGCAGCCAACGTGCGCGCCTTGTTCCACAGGCCATGGGCGATGGCGGTCGGGAAGCCGAAGAGTCGGGCGCTGGCCGCGCTCAGGTGGATCGGGTTGTAGTCGCCGGACACCTTGGCGTATTGCCGGCCGATGTCCGAAGGCGCTTTCCAGTGCTCGACTTCGCTCAGGGCCAGGCTAGATACCAGGCTCTCTTCGAGCGGTTCACCTTCGAGTTTGACGCCGCGACAGAGCATCCGGCTTTCCGCTTCCCACAACGGCCCCAACTGATCGTCGAGGGTGGTCAGCAGATCGAACGTCGCGCCTTTGGCGTGGGGTTGCAGGTTCTGCACTTGCACGCTGACGCACACCCGATTCACTCCACCCATGGGACGCAGTACACGAACGCGATTGCTCAGGTGAATCAGGCCCAGTAGCGGGAACGGGAAGTCCCTGGTCGTGAGCAGTTGCATCTGCAAGGCAAACCCGAGGATGTGCGGGTAGGTCGGTGGCAGCAGGCCGTTGTCGGCGAAACCACAGACCTTGCGATAAGCCGCCAGGCGCTTGGGATCGGCTTCGACCCAGCAACGCAAACCCGAATCGGGTAGGGTGGTGCCCGTGATTTTTCGCCGTGTCGCCGCTCGTGCGTACAATCCCGGCAGGCCGGGTTCGCGGTTGAGTGTGTGCCAGTCGGTGATCATCCTTAAGCCCCCAGAACGCTTTGCCCGCATACGCGCAACGCTTGCCCGGTAAACGCGCCGGTGCCCGGTTGCGCGAGCCAGGCCACGGCCTCGGCGACGTCCTGGGGCAGGCCGCCCTGGCCAAGCGAACTCATGCGGCGTCCGGCTTCGCGCAGGCCGAAGGGAATGTGCGCGGTCATCTGCGTTTCGATGAAGCCCGGTGCCACGGCGTTGATGCTGATGCTGCGCTCGTGGAGTAGCGGCGCCCAGGCTTGCGCCAATCCGATCAACCCGGCCTTGCTCGCCGCGTAATTGGTTTGCCCGCGATTGCCGGCGATGCCGCTGATGGACGCCAGCAGGATCACCCGGCCGTTGTCGTGCAGGGCGCCGCTGTCGAGCAGGGCTTTGGTCAGCACTTGCGGCGCATTGAGGTTGACCGCCAGCACCGCGTCCCAGTATTCCGGGGTCATGTTGGCCAGGGTTTTATCCCGGGTGATGCCGGCGTTGTGCACCACGATGTCGAGCCCGTCGGGCAGTTGTTCAATCAACTGCGCGGCGGCGTCTTCGGCGCAGATATCGAGGGTGATGGTGCGCCCGCCGAGGCGCGCGGCGAGGGCTTCGAGATCGGTTTTGGCCGGCGGCACGTCGAGCAGGATGACGTCGGCACCATCGCGGGCCAGGGTTTCTGCAATGGCGGCACCGATACCGCGCGCCGCACCGGTGACCAGTGCCTTGCGCCCGGCGAGCGGGCGTGTCCAGTCGGTGACGGGCGTCAAACACGGATTCAAGCGAATGACCTGCCCGGACACGAAGGCGCTTTTCGGTGAGAGGAAAAACCGCAGCGGGCCTTCCAGTTGCCCCTCGGCACCTTCACCGACGTAGATTAATTGCAGGGTGCCACCGCTGCGTAACTCCTTGGCCAGTGAGCGGCTGAAACCTTCCAGGGCACGCTGGGCACTGGCGGCGAACGGGTCGCGCAAGGTTTGCGGATCGCGCCCGAGAATCACCAGGTGCGCACAGTGGTCGAGGTTTTTCATCAGCGGCTGGAAAAACTCGCGAAGTTGCTTGAGCTGATCGGTGTGCAGCAGGTCACTGGCGTCGAACACCACGGCCTTGAGTTTCGGTCCATGGCCGGGAATCCAGGCCGTGGCCATCGAAGGCTCGGTGCCGTAGCTGTAGATTGCGTCGGTCAGACGGTTGGCGAAAGCGCTGACGTGTTCGGCCAACGGCCCGCCTCCAATCAGCAGAGCGCCTTCTACAGGTCGCAACCGGCCCGCTTGCCAGCGCTCCAGTCTGGTCGGTGTCGGCAACCCCAGGGCGCCGACCAGGCGATGGCCGATGGACGAATTGGCGAAGTCGATATAGCGGTCAGACATGGAACACGCTCCGAAAGCTGGGGATCAAAGTGTGGACCATGAATGGCGATCAGTCGTTCGATCCACGAGATAAGGCCTACGCTTGGTTACATTGTAGGAGCGAGCTTGCTCGCGATGGCGGTGTATCAGCCAACATCGATGTTGCATGTGCTGACCTCTTCGCGAGCAGGCTCGCTCCCACAGGGGTTAGTGTTTACATCAGGTCTTTTGTCAGGAGCTTTTCATGACCCAACTGCACCGCGTCGCGATCATCGGCGGTAACCGGATTCCCTTCGCCCGCTCCAACGGCCCCTATGCCACGGCCAGTAACCAGGTGATGCTCACCGCCGCCCTCGAAGGCCTGATCGAACGTTACAACCTGCACGGCCAGCGCATTGGTGAAGTGGTCGCCGGGGCGGTGCTCAAGTTGTCGCGAGACATGAACCTCACGCGCGAGTGCGTACTGGGTTCGCGACTGTCGCCCGCCACTGCGGCCTATGACATCCAGCAGGCGTGCGGCACCGGGCTGGAAGCGGCACTGCTGGTGGCGAACAAGATTGCCCTGGGCCAGATCGATTGCGGCATCGCCGGTGGCGTGGACACCACCTCGGATGCGCCGATCAGTGTCAGCGAGGGCCTGCGCAAAATCCTCCTGCAAGCCAACCGCGCGAAAACCACCGGCGACAAACTGAAAACCTTCCTGCAATTGCGTCCCAAACATCTGATCCCCGAATTCCCGCGCAACGGTGAGCCGCGTACCGGGTTGTCCATGGGCCAGCATTGCGAGCTGATGGCCCAGACCTGGAACATCCCTCGCCAGGCACAGGATCAATTGGCGCTTGAAAGCCATCAGAAACTGGCGGCGTCCTACGCCGAGGGCTGGCACAACGACCTGATGACACCGTTCCTGGGCCTGACCCGCGACAACAACCTGCGCCCGGACTCCACGCTGGAAAAGCTCGCCGCGCTCAAGCCGGCCTATGAGAAAAGCGCCAAGGGCACCCTGACCGCCGGCAACTCCACGCCACTGACCGATGGTGCGTCACTGGTGCTGCTGGGCAGCGAGGAATGGGCCAAGGCACGCGGGTTACCGATTCTGGCCTACTGGCGTGACGGTGAGGCGGCGGCGGTGGATTTCGTCAACGGTGCCGAAGGGTTGTTGATGGCGCCGGTCTACGCCGTACCGCGTTTGCTCGCGCGCAATGGCCTGACCTTGCAGGACTTCGACTACTACGAAATCCACGAAGCCTTCGCCGCGCAAGTGCTGTGCACCTTGAAGGCCTGGGAAGATCCGGAGTACTGCAAAACCCGTCTCGGGCTCGATACGGCGCTGGGCTCGATCGACCGCAGCAAGCTCAACGTCAAGGGCAGCTCCCTGGCGGCGGGGCATCCGTTTGCCGCCACGGGCGGGCGCATCGTCGCCAACCTGGCGAAGTTGCTGGATGCGGCGGGCAAGGGG
>NZ_JAGYGG010000018.1:0-124744 GCF_019947335.1 Pseudomonas sp. BF-R-24 | reverse complement strand
AACTCGGGCTGGTCTCAATACTGGACACGATAACCCGGCTTAACCGCTTAACCTGAACCGCCGTATACGGAACCGTACGTACGGTGGTGTGAGAGGACGGCGGATGTAAATCCGCCTCCTACTCGATTATGAGAGAACACCCATGACCGCCGCCAAGAACCGTATTTTAGAGCTGCGCGCTGAGCTGGATCAGCACAACTATCGTTACCACGTGCTCGACGAACCGAGCATTCCGGACGCCGAGTACGACCGCTTGTTCAGCGAGCTCAAGGCTCTGGAAGCGGCCAATCCCGAACTGATCACCAGTGACTCGCCAACCCAGCGAGTGGGCAGCGCGGCGCTGTCGGCGTTTACCCAGGTGCGTCACGAAGTGCCGATGCTCAGTCTCGGCAACGCCTTCGAAGAAACCGACATGCGTGAGTTCGACCGCCGGGTGACCGAAGGCCTGGACCTGCCGGCGGGCGACCTGTTCGGTGGCGGCGCAACCGTTGAATATAGCTGTGAGCCCAAGCTTGATGGGCTGGCCGTCAGCCTGCTGTATCAGGATGGCGTGCTGGTGCGCGGCGCGACCCGCGGCGATGGCACCACCGGCGAAGACATCAGCGTCAACGTGCGCACCGTACGCAACATTCCGCTCAAGTTGCACGGCACCGGCTGGCCTGCGACCCTGGAAGTGCGCGGCGAAGTGTTCATGTCCAAGGCCGGTTTCGAGCGGCTCAACGCCACGCAACTGGAAGTCGGCGGCAAGACCTTCGCCAACCCGCGCAACGCGGCGGCGGGCAGTTTGCGCCAGCTGGACTCGAAGATCACCGCCAATCGCCCGCTGGAGTTCTGCTGCTACGGCATCGGCCAGGTGTCGGCGGACATCGCCGATACGCACATCGGTAATTTGCAGCAACTCCAGGCCTGGGGCATGCCGATCAGTCATGAGTTGAAACTGGCGCACGGCATCGCCGAGTGCCTGGATTACTACCGTGACATCGGTGAGCGTCGTAGCGCGCTGCCGTATGAAATCGACGGCGTGGTGTTCAAGGTCAACAGCATTGCCTCCCAGCGCGAACTGGGTTTCCGCGCCCGCGAACCGCGCTGGGCCATCGCCCACAAATTCCCGGCGATGGAAGAACTCACCGAGCTGCTCGATGTGGAATTCCAGGTCGGCCGCACCGGGGCGGTGACGCCGGTGGCGCGTCTGAAACCGGTCAAGGTCGCGGGCGTCACGGTGGCCAACGCCACCTTGCACAACATGGACGAAGTCGCGCGCCTGGGCCTGATGATCGGCGACACGGTGATCATCCGCCGTGCCGGTGACGTGATTCCGCAAGTGGTGCAAGTGGTCATGGAGCGTCGTCCGGAAAACGCCCGACCAGTACAGATTCCCGAGCAATGTCCGGTGTGCGGTTCCCATGTCGAGCGCACGCAACTGATCAAGCGCAGCAAAGGCCGCGAGACGGTCAGCGAAGGCGCGGTGTATCGCTGCGTCGGGCGTCTTGCCTGCGGTGCACAATTGAAGCAGGCGATCATTCACTTCGTGTCGCGACGTGCGATGGACATCGAAGGTTTGGGCGACAAGAGTGTCGAGCAATTGGTGGATGAGGGCCTGGTAAGTTCGCCGGCCGATCTCTACGCGCTCAAGTTCGAAGACATTGTCGATCTTGAAGGTTTTGCCGAGGTATCGAGCAACAAGCTGCTCAGTGCCATAGAAGACAGCAAGAAACCTGGCCTGGCGCGATTCATCTACGCCCTCGGGATTCCTGATGTCGGCGAGGAGACAGCCAAGGTGCTGGCACGCTCCCTGGGTTCGCTGGAGCGGGTGCAGCAGGCCTTGCCGCAGGTGCTGACGTACTTGCCGGATGTTGGCCTGGAAGTCGCGCATGAGATCCACAGCTTCTTCGAGGATGCGCATAACCGGCAGGTGATCGCTGATTTGCTCAAGCATGGTTTGCAGATTCAGGATCAGGGCGAATTGGGCGCCGAGTTTTCGGCGAGCACCACGCTGGGTGGTTTCCTCGACAAGCTGCATATTCCATTGGTCGGTCCAGGGGGCGCGCAGAAACTGGCGGACAAATTCGGCTCGCTGCAGGCGGTGATCGGCGCGGACTGGCTGGACATGCGCCAGGCGCTGCCGGAGAAACAGGCCAATTCCGTGCGTGAGTTCTTTGCGGTCGAGGCCAATCGCCAATTGGCCGAAGCGGCCGAAAAACAACTGGCCGATTTCGGCATGCATTGGCAGAGCGAGAAGAAGGTCGTCGAAGGCTTGCCGCTGGCCGGGCAGACCTGGGTGCTGACCGGCTCGCTGGAGCTGATGAGTCGCGATGTGGCCAAGGACAAACTCGAAAGCCTCGGTGCCAAGGTAGCGGGCTCCGTATCGGCCAAGACTCATTGTGTGGTGGCTGGACCGGGTGCCGGTTCGAAGTTGACCAAGGCCAATGAGCTGGGGTTGAAGGTGCTGGGTGAAGAGGCGTTTGTCGAGTTTCTGCGCAAGCACGATATTTCGGTGTGAAGCCTTCGCGAGCAAGCCCGCTCCCACATTAGACCGCATTCCTCTGTGGGAGCGGGCTTGCTCGCGAAGGCGATTTCAGCAGCCCCGCAGAAAGCGGGAACGATCACCTCTCGGGAATGATCTAGTCTTGGCAAGCCCAGGGAGAGATCGCCATGTACCGTTTCTTCGAACAGCTCAGCTCGCGCATCGCCGCGCCGTTCATGGGCGAAAGTTCGCGCAACAGCAAGGTCTGGCCGTGTCGTTGCGGGCAGTCGCTGTTTTTTCGCAACAGTCAGTGCCTGGCCTGTTCGGCGGCGTTGGGTTATCAGCCGGAGCAAAGCTGTTTATCTTCGCTGCAACCGGCTGAATACCCCGACACCTGGTTGCTCGACGCCGATCCTGAGGCTGGTGCGGTCCGCCGCTGCGCCAATCTCGATTCACCTGCGGCGTGTAATTGGCTGCTCCCAGCCAATCATCACGAAACCTTGTGCATGGCTTGTAGCTTGAATCGCACGATTCCTGACCTGTCGATCACAGAAAACCACGAGCGCTGGCGCAAGGTGGAAACCGCCAAGCGGCGTCTGGTGGCGCAACTGCTCAGCCTGGGGTTACAGGTGATTCCCAAAACCGTCGATGAAGACACGGGCCTTGCCTTCGATTTCATCGGCGTGGACCTCGAAGGCAAACCGCCCACTACCGGGCACGCCAATGGCCTGGTCACCCTCGATATCAAGGAAGCCGACGATGCGCACCGCGAGCAGGTGCGGGTGCAAATGCACGAACCCTATCGCACGCTGCTCGGGCATTTTCGTCACGAAGTCGGGCACTACTACTGGGATCGATTGATCGCCCATGGCCAGTGGCTTGAGCCTTTTCGCGGATTGTTCGGCGATGAGCGCGCCAGCTATGCCGAAGCCCTCGAGCGGCATTATCAGCAGGGAGCACCGCTCGACTGGCAGCAGCACTGCGTCAGCGCCTACGCCACCATGCACCCGTGGGAAGACTGGGCGGAAACCTGGGCGCATTACCTGCACATGATGGATGCGGTGGACACCGCGCTGGGGTTTGGCATGAGTGCCCGGGAAATGGACTTCGACTATCAGCCGTTTCCGCCTCAAACCCTTTACGATCCGCAGCATCCCGGCGGCGCGGCGTTCCTGTCGTTCGTCAATGCCTGGATCGAACTGGCGGGCATGCTCAACGAATTGTCACGCAGCATGGGGCAGCCGGATTTCTATCCGTTCGTCCTGCCGCCATCCGTCATTGCCAAGCTGCACTTTATTCACCTGGTGATTCAGCAGGAGGGCGGCAGGGCGGACGAGGTGCTTGAGGCGCAATAGCAAGTGCTTGAAGCTCCTCATGTTTTTAATCCGAAACCAACGGTTGTAACTTCGCCTCAGATAGGTACAATGGCGCGGCTCGCCGACAGGTGAGCGTCGTTATGGTGACCCTATCGGTCCCCCCGCAACGATCAGCCGTGAACCCGGTCAGGCCTGGAAGGGAGCAGCCGCAGCGGTGACATTGTGTGCCGGGGTGTGGCTGGTAGGGTTACCACCTTAACGCCACGCGAGTGTTTTCTCGCGTTATCTTTCTGAATTAAGACTTTCGCTAGCTGCCAGGATCTTGTCCAGGGCGGTTTTTTGCCGTTTGCGGTTTATCCACAGCCGCAGGCTCGCCACCGATATACAGCCGAACAACCTCATCGATCTCCCCGGACATCTTCATCCGCGCCAGGGTGCGCAGGATGCTCTGCACCGGGATCTTCGGGTCGTTGCGGACGTAGCAACCGATTTGGTTTTCCTGCAGCACTGCCACGCCTTGCAGTTGCTGCTCCGGCAGCAGGCGGTGATTGAACCAGTCCAGGCTCCATTGATTGCTGACGGCATAGCGATTGCGGCCGGCCAGGAGCTTTTCCAGCACTTGTTCCTGATTGCGTGCGTCGTCGCGCTGCAGTTGGCCGGTGTCGAACAGCGGTTGCAGGGTCGGGTAGCTGTAACCGAGCACGGTGCCAATGGGCTGTTGCGGTAAGTCGGCGGGGTTGACTGCGCCGGGCGGCGCATGCCGGGTGATCAACACGTCAGGTTGAATGAAGAGCGGGATGCTCCAGAGATAATCGTCAGGCCGATCGGGCAGCCACGATTGCGCGGCATAACAGCGGACATCGACCTCGCCTTGCTCCATGGCGTTTTCCACCCGCCCGCGGGGCAATACATGGAATTCGGCCGGCACGCCGACCTGGGTCGCGAGGCTGAGCATCACGTCATGCAGGATGCCCTGGGTCGGTTTGCCCCGTTCAAGCTGCACCATGGGCATGGTCCAGCTGTCGGATATCACGAAGCGCAGCGGTGCTTGCGCAGCCACGCCGTCCAGGCTGATCAACAGCAATGCCCCCAAGGCCAGCCGCATAAACACTCCGTTAAAAGCCTCCGATGTGCAGCTTAGCCACAATACACGAGCGCACCGGATGCAATTTGTCCCTTGCTCCGCTAGCATTAGCCGCTTCTGCTTCCTTCGCTGCGACGGTTTTCGATGAGTTATCAGGTTCTTGCACGTAAATGGCGTCCGCGCTCGTTCCGCGAAATGGTCGGCCAGACCCATGTGCTCAAGGCTCTGATCAATGCCTTGGACAGCCAGCGGCTGCACCACGCCTACCTCTTTACCGGTACCCGTGGGGTCGGCAAGACCACCATCGCGCGAATTATTGCCAAATGCCTTAACTGCGAGACAGGTATCACTTCGACCCCCTGTGGCGAGTGTTCGGTGTGTCGCGAAATCGACGAAGGCCGCTTTGTCGACCTGATCGAGATCGACGCCGCGAGCCGCACCAAGGTCGAAGATACCCGCGAATTGCTCGACAACGTGCAGTACGCCCCGAGCCGCGGGCGCTTCAAGGTCTACCTGATCGACGAAGTGCACATGCTCTCCAGCCATTCCTTCAACGCACTGCTCAAAACCCTCGAAGAGCCGCCACCGTACGTCAAGTTCATCCTGGCGACCACTGACCCGCAGAAACTTCCTGCAACGATTCTGTCGCGGTGCCTGCAGTTCTCCCTGAAGAACATGACGCCGGAACGCGTTGTCGAGCACCTGACCCACGTCCTGGGTGTCGAGAACGTGCCGTTCGAAGACGATGCGCTGTGGCTGCTGGGCCGTGCCGCCGACGGGTCGATGCGTGATGCCATGAGCCTGACCGACCAGGCGATTGCCTTCGGTGAAGGCAAGGTCATGGCCGCCGACGTGCGGGCGATGCTCGGGACCCTCGATCACGGGCAGGTCTACGACGTCCTGCATGCCCTGATCGAAGGCGATGCCAAGGCGTTGCTCGAAGCCGTCCGCCACCTGGCCGAGCAAGGCCCGGACTGGAGCGGCGTGCTTTCGGAAATTCTCAATGTGCTGCACCGCGTCGCCATCGCCCAGGCCTTGCCGGAAGGTGTCGACAACGGTCACGGCGACCGTGATCGCGTGTTGGCACTGGCCCAGGCGTTGCCGGCCGAAGACGTGCAGTTCTACTACCAGATGGGCCTGATCGGGCGCCGCGACCTGCCGCTGGCGCCGGATCCCCGGGGCGGTTTTGAAATGGTGTTGCTGCGGATGCTGGCGTTCCGGCCCGCAGACACCGCGGATGCCCCGAGGCAACCGCTAAAGCCAGTGGGGATCAGCCAGGCCACAGTTGATTCCGCAAACTCAGTGGCTGCCGCGCCGGTTGTTGCGCCGGTAGTCGCTGCGGCCGTTGCACCGATAGCGGCTGCGCCAGTGGCAGCTCCAGCGCCTGCACCGGAACCGGTTGCGCCGGTCGTTGTGCCAGAACCTGCGCCTGTGCCTGTGGTTGAAGCGGTCGTGGTCGAAGAGGTTGTCGACCTGCCGTGGAATGACCCGGTCGAGCCAGCGCCCGTCCAGCAACCGGCGGCAGAGCCGGTGCTGGAAACCGCCAGCGAACAACCCGAATTACCGCCAATGCCGTTGCCGACGCCGGACAGCGTGGTGCCGGACGCCCCGGAGTGGGCCGCCGCGCCGATCCCGGAACCTTCGGTGGTCGACGTCGATGCCGCGACGCCGGGCATGGACCTGGATGACGAGCCGCCGCTGGACGAGGATTACATCGAGCCGGACATGGATTCGGCCTACAGTTACCTCGACGAGCTGGCCAGCGAGCATGCCGCCGACCCGGCTCCGGAGCCCGAGCCTGAGCCCGCCGCGATGCCGGCCACCGGTCTGGCCCTGCAATGGCTGGAGCTGTTCCCGAAATTGCCGATCTCCGGCATGACCGGCAGTATCGCCGCCAACTGCACGCTGATCGCGGTCGATGGCGACAATTGGCTGATGCACCTGGACCCGGCCCACAGTGCCTTGTTCAACGCCACGCAACAGCGTCGCCTCAACGATGCGCTGAACCAGTATCACCAGCGCACGCTGACCCTGAGCATCGAGCTGATCAAGCCCGAGCAGGAAACCCCGGCACAAGCGGCTTCGCGCCGCCGCGCCAACCGTCAGCGCGAGGCGGAGGAATCGATCCACGGTGATCCGTTCATCCAGCAAATGATGCAGCAGTTCGGTGCGGTGGTCCGTAACGATACTATTGAACCTGTCGACGCCCTGATCACTCAGGGCTAATAACTGAAGGCACCTGGCCGCATGGGCCGGGCGCTGTTTTAATCCAAGTACTTTTGAGGTGATTACCATGATGAAAGGTGGCATGGCCGGCCTGATGAAGCAGGCGCAGCAGATGCAGGAAAAAATGGCCAAGATGCAGGAAGAACTGGCCAACGCCGAAGTCACCGGTAAGGCCGGTGGCGATATGGTCACCGTGGTGATGACCGGTCGTCATGACGTCAAGAGCGTGACCATCGACCCAAGCCTGGTCGAAGGCATGAGCGAAGACGACAAGGAAATGCTGGAAGCGGTCATCGCATCCGCGGTCAACGATGCCGTGCGCAAGATCGAAGCCAACAGCCAGGACAAAATGGGCAGCATGACTGCCGGCATGCAACTGCCGCCGGGCATGAAACTGCCATTCTGATTCGCCTTCAGGCGGCAGATGAGCTACAAAAATGCCAGGCATTGCGCCTGGCATTTTTGTTTTCGGCATTGGAGATGTAGTGTCTGGAATGCCGTCATCGCGAGCAAGCTCGCTCCCACAGGGGATTGCATTCCAAATGTGGGAGCGGCGGTGCGGCGATCCGACTTGCTCGCGAAGAAGTCGCCTCGGTCTTGCTGAATAAACATCGAACGCCATACCGCCACAAAGGTCTGCTCCCTACCTCACAGAACCTCATCGATCACAGGAGACGCTGCCATGTCCGACCCCCTGACCCTCAATCAACGCATTGTCCTGGCTTCTCGCCCGGTGGGCGCGCCAACGCCGGAAAACTTCCGTATGGAGCGGGTGGCGCTACCGGACCTGGCCGACGGTCAGGTGCTGCTCAAGACGGTTTTCCTGTCGCTGGATCCCTACATGCGCGGACGCATGAGTGACGCACCTTCCTACGCCGCACCGGTGGAAATCGGCGAAGTCATGACCGGGGGCGCTGTCAGCCGGGTCGAGCGGTCGCTCAATCCGAAGTTTCAGGAAGGTGATCTGGTGGTGGGTGCCACCGGTTGGCAAAGCCACAGCATCAATGACGGTCGCAGCATCATTCCGATTCCCGCGCTGCTAAGCCCTTCGATGGCTCTCGGGGTACTGGGTATGCCGGGCATGACTGCGTACATGGGCCTGATGGACATCGGCCAGCCGAAGGCTGGCGAAACCCTGGTGGTTGCAGCGGCGTCCGGGGCGGTGGGCTCGGTGGTCGGCCAGGTGGCGAAGATCAAGGGGCTGCGCGTGGTCGGTGTGGCGGGTGGAGCGGAAAAGTGCCGTTATGTGGTCGACGAGTTGGGTTTCGACGCCTGCATCGACCACAAGAGCCCGGACTTTGCCGACGAACTGGCGCAAGCCTGTCCCAAGGGCATCGACATCTATTATGAAAACGTCGGCGGCAAGGTATTCGACGCCGTGGTGCCATTGCTCAATCCCAAGGCACGGATTCCGCTGTGTGGCTTGATCGCGTCCTATAATGCCCATGAGGCGCCGAGCGGCCCGGATCGCCTGCCACTGTTGCAGCGCACCCTGTTGACCAAGCGAGTGCGCATCCAGGGCTTCATCGTGTTCGATGACTATGGTGATCGCCAGCCGGAATTCCTCAGTGCCATGGCGCCCTGGGTACGCGATGGCAAGGTGAAGTTCCGCGAAGACGTGGTCGATGGCCTGGAACAGGCGCCTGATGCGTTCATCGGCCTGCTGGAAGGGCGCAACTTCGGCAAGTTGGTGGTTCGGGTTTCCCGGGACTGAGTAATTGACGCTGCAATTTGACGCTCAACCGAGGCGCGGGTATAAACCGCGTCTCGTTGTTTTGTCGGACTTTTCCACCATGAGCTTCAGCCCTTTGATTCGCCAACTGATCGACGCCCTGCGAATTTTGCCAGGCGTGGGTCAGAAAACCGCCCAGCGCATGGCGTTGCAGTTGCTCGAGCGTGACCGCAGCGGCGGCTCGCGCCTGGCGCTGGCCCTGAGCCAGGCCATGGAAGGGGTCGGTCACTGCCGCTTGTGCCGTACGTTGACGGAAGATGATCTGTGCCCGCAATGCGCCGATACCCGTCGCGACGACACCCTGCTCTGCGTGGTGGAAGGGCCGATGGACGTCTATGCGGTGGAGCAGACCGGTTTTCGCGGGCGCTATTTCGTGCTCAAGGGCCATCTGTCGCCGCTCGACGGCTTGGGGCCGGATGCCATCGGCATTCCGCAGTTGATGGCACGGATCGAAGAGGCCGGCACCTTCACCGAAGTCATTCTGGCCACCAACCCGACCGTGGAAGGTGAAGCCACGGCGCACTACATCGCCCAATTGCTCAGCAGCAAAGGCCTGATCGCCTCGCGCATCGCCCATGGCGTACCGCTGGGTGGCGAACTGGAGCTGGTGGATGGCGGGACGCTGGCGCATTCGTTTGCCGGGCGTAAGCCGATTTCGCTCTGAGTTGTGCGGTGTCTTTGCTGACGCCTTCGCGAGCAAGCCCGCTCCCACATTTGGAATGCAATCCCCTGTGGGAGCGGGCTTGCTCGCGAAGGGCGCACCTCGGTGTCGCTGATTCACACAATCCTGTTGAAAACCAAGCAAGCGCTCGGTTAACTTCACTGACCCCTTCAGTGGAGCTCGCCGATGCCTGCCTTTCAGGAATACTTCGACCCCAGCCACCAATTGGTCCGTGACAGCGTCAGACGTTTCGTCGAGCGCGAGATTCTTCCCGACATCTCGCAGTGGGAAGAAGCCGAAAGCTTTCCTCGCGAGCTCTACCTCAAGGCCGGCGCGGCGGGGATTCTCGGCATCGGGTACCCGGAGGCCTACGGAGGCAGCCACGAAGGGGATCTGTTCGCCAAGGTTGCCGCCAGTGAAGAGTTGATGCGCTGCGGCTCAGGCGGGTTGGTCGCCGGCCTGGGGTCGCTGGATATCGGCTTGCCGCCCATCCTCAAGTGGGCCCGACCCGAAGTGCGGGATCGAGTGCTGCCCCAGGTGCTGTCGGGAGAGAAGATCAGCGCCCTGGCCATCACCGAGCCTGGCGGTGGCTCCGACGTCGCAAACCTGCAAACCCGAGCGGTGCGCGACGGCGATTTCTACCGGGTCAGTGGCAGCAAGACCTTTATCACCAGCGGCGTGCGCGCGGATTTCTACACGGTTGCCGTGCGAACGGGCGAACCGGGTTTCGGTGGCATCAGCCTGTTACTGATCGAGAAGGGCACACCGGGATTCACCGTAGGACGGCAGCTGAAGAAAATGGGCTGGTGGGCGTCAGACACGGCTGAACTGTTCTTCGATGATTGCCCAGTGCCCGCAGGAAACCTGATCGGCGCCGAGAACATGGGCTTCGCCTGCATCATGGGCAACTTCCAGAGCGAGCGCCTGGCCCTGGCATTGATGGCCAACATGACCGCACAGCTTGCGCTGGAAGAGAGCCTGAAATGGGCGCGCCAGCGCGAAGCCTTTGGCAAACCGATCGGCAAGTTTCAGGTGATCAAGCATCGCCTCGCCGAGATGGCGACCGCGCTGGAGGTGTCCCGGGAGTTCACATACCGCCAGGCCGCGAAAATGGCAGCGGGGCAGAGTGTGATCAAGGAGATTTCCATGGCCAAGAATTTTGCGACAGATACTGCGGACCGGATCGTGAACGATGCGGTGCAGATACTCGGTGGGCTGGGTTACATGCGCGAGAGTCTGGTGGAGCGGCTGTACCGCGATAACCGGATCCTGTCGATTGGCGGCGGGACGCGGGAAGTGATGAACGAGATCATCAGCAAGCAGATGGGGCTGTAATCGGCGGTGTGGCGGCTGACGCCATTCGCGAGCAAGCCCGCTCCCACACTTGACTGCGTACTGTCAGGAAGAATGCAATTCACTGTGGGAGCGGGCTTGCTCGCGAAGGCGTCAGTACAGGCGCCAGATTATTTATCAGTCAACGCAAACTGCGTCAGGCAGAACGTAGGAATGCCCATGTCTTCCAGGCGCTGCGAGCCACCCAGCTCCGGCAGATCGATGATCGCCGCCGCTTCATGCACCCGGGCGCCCATGCGGCGGATCAGGTTGGCGGCGGCAATCAGGGTGCCGCCGGTGGCGATCAGGTCATCGAACATCACCACCGAATCCCCCTCGCACAGGCTGTCGGCGTGCACTTCCAGGAAGGCTTCGCCGTATTCGGTCGCATAGCCCTCGGCCAGCACGTCGGCTGGCAGCTTGCCTTGCTTGCGGAACAGCACCAGCGGCTTGTTCAACTGATAGGCCAGTACCGAACCGATCAGGAAGCCACGGGCGTCCATCGCGCCGATGTGGGTGAAGTCAGCCTCGACATAACGGTGGGCGAAGCTGTCCATCACCAGGCGCAGGGCCGTGGGCGACTGGAACAGCGGGGTGATATCGCGAAAGATCACGCCCGGTTTCGGGAAGTCGATGACAGGGCGGATGAGGGATTTGATGTCGAAGGAGTCGAAGACCATCGTCGTGGTGTCCTGGCAGGGCTGCAAACGACGCAGTATAACGGCGGCTGAACCGTTTCGCTCAGCCGCAACGTTTTGTTTCAGCCTTCCAGTGAGCCACCGGCCAGGGCGCACAGCTGGATCGGGTCGATAATCCGGATTTCCTTGCCTTCTGCCGCAATCAGCTCGTTTTGCTGGAAGCGGGTAAAGACGCGGGACACGGTTTCCACCGCCAGGCCCAGGTAGTTGCCGATTTCGTTACGCGACATGCTCAGGCGGAACTGATTGGCGGAAAAACCCCGGGCGCGGAAACGTGCCGAAAGGTTGACCAGGAAGGTGGCGATGCGTTCGTCGGCGGTCTTTTTCGACAACAGCAGCATCATCTGCTGGTCGTCACGGATTTCGCGACTCATCACCCGCATCAGCTGACGGCGCAATTGCGGCAATTGCAGGGCCAGTTCGTCGAGACGTTCGAAAGGAATTTCACACACCGAGGTGGTTTCCAGGGCTTGTGCCGACACAGGGTGCTTTTCAGTGTCCATGCCCGACAGACCGACCAGTTCGCTGGGCAGGTGGAAGCCGGTGAGCTGTTCTTCACCGGTGTCGCTCAGGCTGAAGGTCTTGAGGGCGCCAGAACGGACCGCGTAGACAGAATTGAAGGTATCGCCCTGACGGAACAGAAATTCGCCTTTTTTCAGCGGTCGGCCACGTTTGACGATTTCGTCCAGCGTATCCATGTCTTCCAGATTCAGCGAAAGTGGCAGGCAAAGAGGGGCCAGGCTGCAATCCTTGCAATGGGCTTGATTATGAGCGCGCAGTTTTACTGGCTCGGACATTTCTTCAATCCTTGTGGGAATTCACACATAAGACGTAAGGGTAACTCACCATAGGATATCGAGGCCAGTCTGGGGCGCTAGCTTGCAGAATTAGATTACCCGTGAAAATCGCTGGCGACTGTGTTGTTCCAGGTACGCGTCGAACACCATGCACACCGAGCGCACCAACAGTCGCCCTGCGGGCAGGATGGTGATCCTGTCGCGATCGAGTTCGATCAGCCCGTCTTTGGCCATATCCTGCAGTTGAGGCCAGAGTTCGCCGAAGTGGCCTTGGAAATCGATGTTGAAGGCCTGCTCGATGTCAGCGTATTCGAGACTGAAATTGCAGATCAATTGCTGGATGACCGCACGCCGCAGCCGGTCATCGGCATTGCACAGCAGGCCGCGGCTGGTGGCCAGTTGCATGGATGCGAGTGCGTTCTGGTACTGGTTCAGGTCGCTGCTGTTCTGGCAGTACAGGTCGCCGATCTGGCTGATCGCCGACACGCCGAGGCCGATCAGATCGCAATGACCGTGGGTGGTGTAGCCCTGGAAATTGCGTTGCAGGGTCGATTCTTCCTGGGCAATCGCCAGTTCATCGTCGGGCAGGGCGAAGTGGTCCATGCCGATGTAGCGGTAACCGGCGCCGATCAGTTGCTCGATGGTGCGCTGCAGCATTTCCAGTTTCTGCGCCGGTGTCGGCAGTTCATCGCTGTTGATGCGCCGCTGCGGCATGAAGCGTTCTGGCAGGTGGGCGTAGTTGAACACCGATAGTCTGTCCGGTTGCAGGCGGATGACCTCTTCCACGGTGCGGGCGAAATTCTCCGGTGTCTGTCTCGGCAGGCCGTAGATCAGGTCGATATTGATCGAGCGAAACTGCAAGGTGCGGGCGGCATCGATCACCGCGCGGGTTTCTTCCAGGCTTTGCAGGCGATTGACTGCACGTTGCACGGCCGGGTCGAGGTCTTGCAGGCCGATGCTGACCCGATTGAAACCCAGTTCCCGCAGCAGGCCCATGGTCGACCAGTCGGCCTCGCGCGGGTCGATCTCGATACCGTAGTCGCCGGAGTCGTCGTCCAGCAAATTGAAGTGTTTGCGCAAATGCGCCATCAACTGGCGCAGTTCGTCGTGGCTGAGAAAGGTCGGTGTGCCGCCACCGAAGTGCAGTTGCTCGACTTTCTGCGTAGGGTCGAGGTGGCAGGCGATCAACTGGATTTCCTGTTCCAGTCGCTGCAAGTACGGCTGCGCCCGCCCGCGATCCTTGGTGATGACCTTGTTGCAGGCGCAGTAATAGCAAATGTTCGCGCAGAACGGCACGTGCACATACAGCGACAACGGCCGTTGGGCTTTGCGGCTGTCGCGCAGGGCATGAAACAGGTCGAAGGTGCCGACCTGGCTGTTGAATTGCACGGCGGTCGGGTATGAGGTGTAGCGTGGTCCCGCCAGGTCATAACGGCGGATCAGATCGGTGTCCCAACGAATGGCGTCGAGCATCATGCGGGCATTCCCCCGGATAGGCTGGCAGTGTCAGCCACTTTATGCGAGGGCGGGGTGGGGCATCTTGATTTGCATCAAGGTCAGAATCTTTGTCGTTTGTGAGGGCCTCATCGCGAGCAAGCTCGCTCCCACAGGTTTTGTGTACACAGCGACTCCCCTGTGGGAGCGAGCTTGCTCGCGATGGGCGCGCCGCCGGTTTAATGCCCCATCAACCAATGCTGATGCGGCCCCGGCAACGTCCAGATGCCAAACAACATCACCAGCATCCCACCCGCCATCCGCACGCTGCGCTTGCGCAACAGTGCGGTGATGCGCTCGGCGGCAAGGCCTGTCGCCAGCAGCACCGGCCAGGTGCCGAGCCCGAACGCGAGCATCAACAATGCGCTGTCCAGCGCGTTGCCCTGGCTGGCCGACCATAACAAGGTGCTGTAGACCAGGCCGCACGGCAGCCAGCCCCACAGCGCGCCCAACAGCAGCGCACGCGGAACGTTCGACACCGGCAGCAACCGGTTGGCGACTGGCTGGATATGCCGCCACAGACCTCGACCGAGGCTTTCGATACGGGTCAGGCCGCTCCACCAGCCGGCCAGGTACAGGCCCATGGCAATCAGCAGCAAGCCGGCGAGGATGCGCAGGAACATCGCCGCCGGGCTGCTGGCCACGGCCCATCCGGCCAGGCCGATCAGCAGTCCGGCACAGGCATAGCTCAGAATCCGGCCCAGGTTATAGGCCAGCAGCAGACGAAAGCGGCGGCTGCGTTGCTCCTTGGGAATCGCCAGGGTCAGCGCGCCCATCAAGCCGCCGCACATGCCCAGGCAATGGCCGCCGCCGAGCAAGCCGAGGATCACCGCAGACACCAGCAGTGGCGTCAATTCAAGCATGGGGTGGGGCCTTGTCGTCCGTTTTGGCCGGTTGGCCGCTGGCCTCGTCGACGGCGGCGGTGTGGTTCGGGTCCTGGTCGTCGAACAGGATGCTGTGGGCCGGGCCGTCAAGGTCGTCGTACTGACCGCTGTCCACCGCCCAGAAGAAGATATAGACGGCGATGGCCACGATCAGCAGCGCAGCGGGAATCATCACGTAAAGAGCTGGCATCTGGACTCCATGCCCGCGCGGCTCAGGCCGGCAGCGGGCGGGTTTCTGGCGTGGTGCCGGGGGCGGGCGCGCTCGGCATGCGAGTCAGGCGCAGCGCGTTCAGCACCACGGTCAACGAACTGATCGACATGCCCACCGCCGCCCATACCGGAGTGATCCAGCCGAGGGCGGCGAAGGGCAACATGAGGCCATTGTACAACCCGGCCCACAGAAGGTTCTCGATAATGACCCGACGGGTGCGCCGCGCCAGGCTGAAGGCTTGCACCAGCGCGTCGAGGCGGTTGGACAGCAGCACGGCGTCGGCACTGGTTTTCGCCAGGTCGGTGGCCGAGCCCATGGCGACGCTGATATCCGCAGCCGCCAGCACCGGCACGTCATTGACCCCGTCGCCCAGCATCAACACCTTGCGACCTTCCTTGTGCAGTTGTTGCAGGACCTGCAGTTTATCGTCCGGACGCAAGCCGCCGCGGGCTTCATCGATACCCAGTTCCGCCGCCACGCTGGCGACCATCGGCGAGCTGTCGCCGGACAGCAGCAGCGTGCGCCAGCCACGGGCCTTGCACGCGGCGAGCAGCGCGGGCGCATCGGCACGCAAGCGATCATCGAGGACGAGCCAGGCCAGCGGTCCCTCGCTGTCGCCCAGTAGCAGCCATTGGCCGGGTTCTTCGGGCATCGATGACACCATGGCGCCGCTGAGTTCGCAGACAAAACCCGGTTGGCCGATACGCAGACGCCGCCCATCAACCAGCCCCTCCAGGCCAAGGCCCGGTGTGCTGTGGACTTCTTCGGCAGCCGTCGGCGCACGACCGAAAGCGCGGGCGATCGGATGTTCGGAGCGGTTTTCCAGGGCGGCGGCGAGGCTCAGGCATTGATCGCTGTCGAGCGCGCCGAGGGGGCGGATCGAGCGCAGCGCCAGGCGTCCTTCGGTGAGGGTGCCGGTCTTGTCGAAAATTACCGTGTCGATCTGGTTCAGGCCTTCCAGCACATGGCCGCGGGTCAGCAACAGACCGAGTTTGTGCAGTGTGCCGGTGGCGGCGGTGAGGGCGGTCGGCGTCGCCAGCGACAAGGCGCACGGGCAGGTCGCCACCAGCATCGCCAGCACGATCCAGAAGGCTCGCGAGGCATCCAACTGCCACCACAACAGGCCAATCGCGGCGGCAGCGATCAGCGACAACAACAGGAACCATTGCGCGGCGCGGTCGGCGATTTCCGCCAGGCGCGGTTTTTCGGCCTGGGCGCGATCGAGCAGGCGCACGATGGCCGAGAGGCGAGTGTCCTGGCCCAGGGCCTGGACCTCGACGGTCAGTGCGCCTTCGACGTTCATTGTGCCGGCGGTGACCGCGTCGCCGAGGGTGCGTGGTTGCGGCAGGTATTCGCCGGTCAGCAGTGACTCGTCGACACTCGACTGGCCGTCGAGGATCTTGCCGTCAGCCGGGAGAATGGCGCCCGGATGAACCAGCACCTGATCGCCGACACGCAGTTCACTGAGCAGAATGCGTTCGCTCTGGCCGTCGGCTGTCAATCGCAGGCACGAGGCGGGCAATAGATTCACAAGCTGCGCGGTGGCGGCGGCGGTGCGCTCGCGGGCGCGGCGTTCCAGATAACGCCCGGCCAGCAGGAACAGGGCAAACATGCCGACGGCATCGAAATACAGTTCGCCGACCCCGGTGATGGACGTCCAGATCCCGGCGATGTAGGCGCTGCCGATGGCCAGCGACACCGAAACGTCCATGGTCAGGTGGCGGGTGCGCAGATCGCGCATGGCGCCTTTGAAGAACGGCGCGCAGCTGTAGAACACAATCGGGGTGGTGAGGAACAGCGCGACCCAGCGCAGGATGGTGTGCAGTTCGGGGCTGAGGTCGATGTTGAATTCAGGCCAGGTGGCCATGGTTGCCATCATCGCCTGGAACCACAGCAGACCGGCCACGCCGAGCTGGCGCAGGGCCAGGCGGTTTTCGCTGGCCAGTTGTTCGCTGGCCCGGTCGGCCTGATACGGGTGTGCGGCGTACCCGATGTGACGCAGTTCGCTGAGGACCTGGCTCAGCGGCAACTGCCCATCGGCCCAGCGTACGTGCAGGCGATGGTTGGACAGGTTCAGGCGCGCTTCGGCTACCGCCGGCATGGTGCGCAGGTGTTTTTCGATCAGCCAGCCGCAGGCCGCGCAGCTGATGCCTTCCATCAGCAGCGTGGTTTCGGCCAGTTCGCCATCGTGGCGGACAAAGGGCTGCTGCACATCGGCGCGGTCGTACAGCGCCAGTTCATCCACCAGTTGCACCGGCAGCGCTTCAGGGTTGGCCGAGGCTTCGCTGCGGTGCTGGTAATAGCTTTCCAGGCCACCGGCGACAATGGCCTCGGCCACGGCCTGGCAACCCGGGCAGCAGAATTCGCGGGTTTGCCCCAGGACCGCAGCGGTGAAGCGGCTGCCGGCCGGGACGGGCAGGGCGCAGTGGTAGCAGGGGAGTGGGGTGGTGGTCATGGAGTATTCACTAGTACTGCTGAATCTCTATCGTCGGATAGGGCCTCATCGCGAGCAAGCTCGCTCCCACAGGGATCATGGGTGTACTCAGGTTCTGAGCACGGCGGTGATCAACTGTGGGAGCGAGCTTGCTCGCGATGCGCGAAGCGCGCTTTTACTTCTTCAGGTCTTCAGCACCTTGCAGCGGTTCGTCACCCAGCAACAGATCCTTGTCATGGCTGACCGGTTCCTCTTCGAACATGCGCCAGATGTGCTCGTCCTGAGTGCCAAGCAACTCGACAAAACGCCGGCCTTCGATCTTGTCGCTCAACTGGCCGATGTAGCGGCCCTGTTCGGTTTCGCTGCGGGTCAGGGTGATCTTGCGATCCTTTTCCGGCTGGGTCGGCGAGATCAGGTTCAGCTCCAGGGTCTTGGGCTGGCTGTCGCCGCTCAGGCGCAGGTCAACTTCGCCAGTCATGCCGTCGAGATGAACGCTGGCGCGCATTTTCAGGGTCTGGGCCAGCAGCTCACGGTCGAGGGAGCGGTTGATGCCTTTGCCGGCCTCGTAGTAGTTGTCGTTGACCAGGTTGTCCGGGTTGTTCACCGCGATGGTCACCATGGACAAGGTCAGGGCCACCGAGCAGGCCAGGATCCCGATGATGATCCACGGCCAGAGGTGCTTGTACCAGGGGCTTGCGGCATTTGCTGCGGGCATGTTCAGTTCTCTCAACGATTCTGTGGGCCGATGAACCGGCTCTTGGCTTCAATGTGGACGCTGTCGTCATCGGCGTCCTTGAGGATGAATTTCACCTCGTTGGTGCTCGACGGCAGTTTTTCCGGTGCAACGGACAGCTCGGCAGGCTGGCTGACGATCTCGCCGGCCGCGACCTTGATCTCGCGTCGACCCTGCAATTTGAGATCCGGCAGGCCGGATGCTTCGAGCAGGTAGGTATGGTCGCGCTGGTCTTTGTTCATGATTTTCAGGCTGTAGACGTTTTCGATCCGGCCTTCGGCGTTCTCGCGGTACAGCACGCGGTCCTTGCTGACATCGAAACCCACCAGCGCACGCATGAAGAATGCCGTCACCAGCAGGCTGATCATCGCCAGCAGCACAATGGCATAGCCAATCAGGCGCGGGCGCAGTTTATGGGTTTTCTGTCCGGACAGGTTGTGCTCGGTGGTGTAGCTGATCAGTCCGCGCGGGTAGTCCATCTTGTCCATGATGGCGTCGCAGGCATCGATGCAGGCGGCGCAACCGATGCATTCGATTTGCAGGCCGTCGCGGATGTCGATGCCCGTCGGGCAGACCTGGACGCACATGGTGCAGTCGATGCAGTCACCCAGGCCCTGGGCCTTGTAGTCGATACCTTTTTTACGCGGTCCACGGCCTTCGCCACGGCGCGGATCGTAGGAAACGATCAGGGTGTCCTTGTCGAACATCACGCTCTGGAAGCGTGCGTACGGGCACATGTAGATGCACACCTGTTCGCGCAACCAGCCGGCGTTGCCGTAAGTGGCGAGGGTGAAGAAACCGACCCAGAAGTACGACCAGCCATCCGCCTGGCCGGTGAAAAATTCGAATACCAGTTCGCGGATCGGCGAGAAGTAGCCGACGAAGGTCATGCCGGTAACGAAGCCGATCAACAGCCACAGGCTGTGTTTGCTGAACTTGCGCACGAACTTGTTAGCGCTCATCGGCGCCTTGTCGAGCTTGATGCGTTGGTTGCGGTCACCTTCGGTGACTTTTTCGCACCACATGAAAATCCAGGTCCAGACGCTTTGCGGGCAGGTATAGCCGCACCAGACCCGTCCGGCGTACACGGTGATGAAGAACAGGCCGAAGGCGGCAATGATCAACATGCCGGACAGCAGAATGAAATCCTGAGGCCAGAAGGTGGCGCCGAAAATGAAGAACTTGCGCTCCGGCAGGTTCCACCACACGGCCTGATGACCGCCCCAGTCCAGCCACACCGTGCCGAAATACAGCAGGAACAACAGGGCTCCGCCGGTCATCCGCAGGTTGCGAAACAGGCCGGTGAAGGCGCGGGTGTAGATTTTTTCCCTGGAGGCGTAGAGGTCGACGCTGTTGTTCGCGTTCTTGGTGGGTGGAGTGACGTCGTGTACCGGAATCTGGTTGCTCATCATTGCATCCCACGGCAGTGGAAAAATGCCTCGGTCAGTACGTGCCGACCGCGGTCAAAAAGGGGTGTTGCAGTGGCGCAATGATACGCCTGTCGCTCTAGCCTGCGGGTGCGACCTTTGGTCGCGTTGGGAGAAAGCCGCGGATGGTGTAGCGAATGTAACAAAACATGATGCAGGTCAATTGACATCCGCAGTATAGCTGCCCGGTTGTCGGGCATCGACGCCATCAGGTCCTCCGATGGCGTCGCGGCGGTTTTATTTAACCGGAACGGTATGGCTGGCAACCGGATTGCGCCAGTCATTGCCGGCGATGACGTTGACGGTGAGGTGCTTTCTGTCGGGGGAAAAACTGGCCGACAACCAGCTTTGCCTGGTCGCCGAGCCACTCATGAAGAGTGGCGTATCACCATAGATGTAGTTGCTGGCCGGGTACCTTCCGTTCTGCCTGTTTGCATCGGCGGAAAACACGGCGGTCACGCGATAGTCCTCGAGCATCCGGGAAAACCTCATGATTTCGCGCTCCTGGACCGGCCAGTTAAACGGCTGGTGCAAGTTCAGCAGAATGATTTTGCCCTGGGCACGAGCACGTTGCAGGTCGCGCTCCAGCCAGTCCAGTGAGGCGCTGATCTCGTAGGCGGTCGTATTGAAAAGCGACTGAGTGGAAAAGTTGACGGAGTACGTGGGCTCGTTGTGCAGTTGGACCAGGTGAACATCGCCGTAGTCCCTGGAATACGCTAGGCTGCCGTACCAGGTCTTCGTGAAAACAGATGCCCTGGCGGAAAGGTCCATGGTGGCGACTTTGCCCCAGTAGCGATTCTTCAGGTCTTCGACGCTCCCGGCGGCGCAATCGGGGCAAGCTGCGACATTGAAGTCATAGTCGTGATTGCCCAGGCCAAAGTCGTAAAGGTTGTTGAGTTTGTCTTGCAGTACCGAATGGACGTAGGCGCGTTCTCCGGGATGCCCGGAAGCGGTCAGGTTGCCGTTGATCATCACCGGGACGGTGGCAGCTCCCCCAAGTTGGTTCCTGAAGTCGGCGATGCTGCTGTACTGGGCGTTGATCAGCCATTTTGATCGCGCTTCCTTGTCGGCTGCGGATTCGTGTTCTTTGTTATCGGATTTTTCACTGGAGGGATACTTCGGTTCCGCAGCAAACACCAGGTGTTGTGGCTGGGATTGGCTGGCCATCGAGTACATGACGGGAACACCGGTCAATACCAGTAAGAAAAGTAGTTTGCAGCTATTTGAAATGCTCATGGAAGTCCATTTCCGTTTTGTTGAAGTTGGTTGTCTTACAGTTCGGGGGTTGTCGAAATAGGTGAGTGTATGTGGCGGTTTTTGCCGAAGCAATCTGGCGTTGATGTTTAGTTGATAAGACATGTTTCCGCGATTGACTGGAAATTTGCTCTATTGGTTTTGTTGTTTGGTTTATTTGTGTGGTTGATTAGTGTCTGGCGGGACGCCGCTACTGCGGAGTAACTATTAATCGTTGATGAAATGGATTTTTATGAACTTACATGGAAAATATGGTCTGCTGGTGGCGACTGCATTCTCGTTGCTATGTCCCCTGCTCCTTGCCGTTGCAGCAACCGAAACACCGAAGCATCTGGTTCTGGTCTCGGATCCGCAGTACCCCTGGACCGATCTCACCGATGAAGGACTTCCAGGCAACGATGCGCGTGCGAAGGAGTTGGTAGAGTTGCAATATTCCGACATTGCAGATTTCAGGAGGCACAATGGCGGTGCATCCCGTATACCCGTGATGATCAATGGCGATATCACGGCGTTCGGTCATGGTGGTGAACGCTCGTATATGAAAGAGGTATTCGAGAGGAAACTTGAAGGTGTTTATGATTATGGGCTGGGTAATCATGATTACGCGAATAACGTTGACGACTGTTTTCTGAATAATTGCGCCGCGGGCAGTATCGTCGAACTCAAGGAACGTTATTGGGGGAAGGCCGATTCAATGGATCTTGGAATTAGAAGCTCAGGTCTGGGGAAGATTTATTATGGCAGTCTTGCCTATTCGAAGAACTTCGGTGATGTGCATATGGTGCAGTTGCATAACGAACCGACCTAAGCTGTGGAGTTTTCGTCCGGAAATCCACTGGGACCGACCGCTTTTGAGATCACGCCTGCACTCGATTGGCTTGAGCGGGATTTAAGAAGTGCCCGCCAGCAGGGCAAGATCATTATTCTTAATATGCACAAGGTGTATGACTGGAAAGGAACGAGTGAGCAGATCGCCAGGTTTCAGCAGATGATCGAAACGTACCGGGTGACGGCGATTTTTGGTGGACACGATCACTGGGGTGCCGGCAGCTGGTTCGATTGGGGAAAATCTGAGCGTTTTGGTTATGTGCCCGTATTTCTTAGCGGTTCGGCTTCTCAGCAAACGTATCTTATTGCCAGCTTTTCCGATGATAAGCAGTCGCTCGCCATTAGCGTTGTTAGAGGCAATAACTGGCCAAGTCGCAAGGTCGTCCAGACGATACCGGTCATGAAATAGGTATCAAGAACAAAACGGCCCCGCCAATTCACATTGGCGGGGCCGTTTTTTGTTGCTTCAAGCGTTTGCCTTACTCGGCGTCCGCTGCCTTCTCACCGTGAGACAGGCTGTAGACGTAAGCGGCCAGCAGGTGAACCTTGTCGTTACCCTGCATTGCCTCTTGCGCAGGCATCTGGCCCTGACGGCCGTAACGGATGGTCTGCTGCAGTTGAGCGAAGCTCGAGCCGTAGATGAACGCTGCCGGGTGAGTCAGGTCAGGTGCGCCCATCGCTGGCGTACCCTTGCCTTCCGGACCGTGGCACGCCACGCAGTTGGTGGCGAACAGTTTCTGCCCGGCAACCGGGTCGGCCTTGGCGCCTTCCGGCAGCTTGCGGCCATCGAGGTTGGTCAAGACAAACGCGGCCACGTCGGCCACGCCTTGCTCGCCGATCACTTCAGCCCACGCAGGCATCACCGCGTGACGGCCGCCCATGATGGTGGTCTTGATGGCTTGCGCGTCGCCGCCCCAGCGCCAGTCGGCGTCGGTCAGGTTAGGGAAGCCGTAGGCGCCCTTGGCGTCGGAACCGTGGCAAACCGAGCAGTTGGAGGCGAACAGGCGGCCACCCATCTTCAGGGCTTGCGGGTCCTTGGCCACTTCTTCGATTGGCATGGCCGCGAACTTGGCGAAGATCGGACCGAACTTGGCGTCCGACCTGGCCATTTCCTTTTCCCACTCGTGAACGCCGGTCCAGCCGGTCTGGCCGTTGGCGAACGGGGTCTGCTTCTCGTTGTCGAGGTAGCCATAACCCGGCAGCAGGCCTTTCCAGTTACCCAGGCCCGGATACAGAACCAGGTAGCCCAGTGCGAAGATGATGGTGCCCACGAACAGCATGAACCACCATTTCGGCAGCGGGTTGTCGTACTCCTCGATGCCATCGAAGGAGTGCCCGACGGTCTCGTCTGTCTGTTCGGTGCGCTGGCCCTTGCGGGTCGACAGCAGCAGCCAGGTCAGGGAAAAGATCGTACCGAGACTGAGGACTGTGACGTACAGACTCCAGAATGTAGTCATTCTTTGTTACTCCTAGAAGCTTGCTCGACGTGCTTGATGGCTTCGGGATCATCCGCAAAAGGCAGCAAGGTCGCGTCTTCAAACTCAGACTTGCGCTTGGGGCTGAATACCCACAGCGCCAGACCGATGAAGGCCACCATCACAACGACGGTGCCCAGGCCACGAATCATCCCGATATCCATTTAGATCACCGTTTGCTTTTGATGATGGTGCCCAGGCCTTGCAGATAGGCCACCAGCGCGTCCATTTCGGTTTTGCCCTTCACAGCATCCTTGGCGCCGGCGATGTCTTCGTCGGTGTAAGGGACGCCGAGCGTGCGCAAGACTTCCATTTTCTTGGCGGTGTCTTTGCCGTCGAGCTTGTTTTCCACGAGGAACGGGTAGGCCGGCATTTTCGACTCAGGCACCACGTTGCGCGGGTTGTACAAGTGCGCACGCTGCCAGTCATCGGAGTAACGACCGCCGACGCGGGCCAGGTCCGGACCGGTACGCTTGGAACCCCACAGGAACGGGTGGTCCCAGACGCTTTCACCGGCGACCGAGTAGTGGCCATAGCGTTCGGTTTCAGCACGGAACGGGCGGATCATCTGCGAGTGGCAGCCGACACAACCGTTGGCGATATAAACGTCCCGGCCTTCCAGTTCAAGGGCGGTGCGGGGCTTCATGCCCTCGACCGGCTTGTTGGTGACATCCTGGAAAAACAGCGGAACGATCTGGGTCAGGCCGCCGATGCTGACGGCGATGACCATGAAGAAGGCCAGCAGGCCAATATTCTTCTCGACTGCTTCATGCTTCATCAGTGAGCTCCAACTACGGCAATCTGTTCGGCGGCTTTGGCTTCAGCCGGGTTCGAGGCGCGTACGGTACGGAATACGTTGTAGGCCATGAACAACATGCCGGTGGCGAAGAACGCACCGCCCAGGGCACGGACGATGAAGCCCGGGTGGCTGGCTTGCAGCGCTTCGACGAACGAGTAGGTGAGGGTGCCGTCATCGTTGATTGCACGCCACATCAGGCCCTGGGTGATGCCGTTGACCCACATCGAGGCGATGTAGAGCACGGTACCGATGGTCGCGAGCCAGAAGTGGGTGTTGATCAGGCCGGTGCTGTGCATCTGCGCACGACCGAACAGTTTCGGGATCATGTGGTAGATGGCGCCGATCGAGATCATCGCAACCCAGCCCAGAGCGCCGGCGTGTACGTGGCCGATGGTCCAGTCGGTGTAGTGCGACAGGGAGTTGACGGTCTTGATGGCCATCATCGGGCCTTCGAAGGTCGACATGCCGTAGAACGCCAGGGAGACGACCAGGAAGCGCAGGATCGGGTCGGTGCGCAGCTTATGCCAGGCGCCCGACAGGGTCATCATGCCGTTGATCATGCCGCCCCAGCTTGGTGCCAGCAGGATGATCGACATTGCCATGCCCAGGGACTGAGCCCAGTCCGGCAGCGCGGTGTAGTGCAGGTGGTGCGGACCGGCCCAGATGTACAGGGTGATCAGCGCCCAGAAGTGCACGATCGACAGGCGATAGGAGTAGATCGGACGTTCGGCCTGTTTCGGCACGAAGTAGTACATCATGCCCAGGAAGCCGGTGGTCAGGAAGAAGCCCACGGCGTTGTGGCCGTACCACCACTGGATCATCGCGTCCGTCGCACCCGAGTAGGCCGAGTAGGACTTGAACAGGCTGACCGGCAGCGACATGTGGTTGACGATGTGCAGCATCGCGGTCACGACGATGAACGCGCCGTAGAACCAGTTACCCACATAGATGTGCTTGGTCTTGCGCTTGACGATGGTGCCGAAGAACACCAGACCGTAGGTGACCCAGACAATGGCCAGCAGAATAGCCAGGGGCCATTCCAGTTCCGCGTATTCCTTGGTGGTGGTGAAACCCATCGGCAAGGTAATGATCGCGCCGACGATCACCGCTTGCCATCCCCAGAAGGTGAAGGCGGCGAGGCTGTCGGAAATCAGTCGCGTTTGGCAGGTTCGCTGCACGACGTAATAAGAAGTGGCAAACAGTGCACATCCACCGAAGGCGAAAATCACCAGGTTGGTGTGCAACGGGCGCAGGCGTCCAAAGCTCGTCCATGCCAGACCGAAGTTCAACTCCGGCCAGACCAGTTGCGAGGCGATGAAGACACCAAGCCCCATGCCAAGGATCCCCCAGACCACCGTCATGATGGCGAACTGGCGGACTACCTTATAGTTATAAGCAGTCGGACTGATTGCTGTGCTCATTCTAAGGTTCCACGGTTTGGGTGTTTTATTAGGATTAAAAATCGGCCGCAAGTATGGAGAAAGCAGGGGGTCATTGCAACGCGCCATGACCTGGGTCAATGCTTTCAAAAGCTGATTCTGCGGCCTTTCCATGCGCCGCGTAGGGACAAAATTGCCCGTGGGCAAAACGTCCCGGCGGACTGATCAGGCGAGGGGGTCAGGTCGGATGTAACGCGGTGTGTTCAAACGCAACGTTTGGCTGACCGAAGGCAACTGGCGCGACAGCCGGTATCTACCAGCCTTTGCGGCCTGTCATCGGGCAGATTCGTCGAACACATCGTTCAGGGTCGACCTGGAACCGGCACCGGCCAGTCCGCATCGGGGGAAGCTTAGACTCGAATCCGGGGTTCCGAAAGAAAGTCTGTGCGAGGGTGCGACAATGGGTCGCAAAGGGGCAGGGAACTGCCGCATCCGGGAGAATGCGGCAGCAGAGCGGTCGGAATTTATTTGCGGTTGTCTTCAGCCTGCAGGCGCTCGGTATTCAAACCGTGGGACAGGCTGTACACATACGCAGCCAGCAACTGCACCTTATCGTTGCCGAGCAGTTCGTTCTGCGCCGGCATATGACCTTGGCGACCATGCCGAATCGTCTGTTCAAGCTGCGTCAGGCTTGTACCGTAAATGAAGCCGGCCGGGTGGGTCAGGTTCGGTGCGCCCATGGCTTCAGTGCCCTGGCCGTTAGCTCCGTGACAGGCGACGCAGGTGGTGCTGAAGGCTTGCTGTCCGGCTTGCAGGTCGGCTTTGCTGTCGGTAGGCAATGGCAGCTTGGCCAGGCCATGGCGCACATACGCAGCGACGTTTTTCACACCGTCCTCCCCCAGGACTTCACCCCAGGCCGGCATCATCGCCATCCGGCCGCCCATGACGGTGGTCTTGATGGTTTCCGGGTTGCCGCCCCAGCGCCAGTCGCTGTCGGTCAGGTTGGGAAAGCCGAATGCACCCTTGGCGTCCGAGCCGTGGCACACCGAGCAGTTGGAGGCAAACAGGCGGCCGCCCATTTTCAGAGCCTGCGGGTCCTTGGCCACTTCTTCCACGGGCATTGCCGCGAATTTGGCGAAGATCGGCCCGAACTTCGTGTCAGCCTTGGCCATTTCCTTTTCCCATTCGTGCACCCCGGTCCAGCCGTTTTCGTAGCCGGGGAGGATGCCTTTCCAGTTGCCCAGGCCCGGATAGAGGATCAGATAGCCGACGGCAAACACCAGGGTGCCAACGAACAGCATGAACCACCATTGCGGCAACGGATTGTCGTACTCCTCAATACCGTCGAAGCTGTGGCCCATGGTCTGGTCGACACTGCCCTTGGTTTCGCCCTTGCGGGTGCTGAGCAGCAACCAGGTCAGGCCGATCAGGCTGCCGATGGTCAGTACGCAGATCCACGTACTCCAGAAGGTGGTCATGGCCGGGTACTCCTTGTTGCTGATTCTTCAGTGATGTCGGGTTGTGGCTCGTCGGCGAACGGCAACAGGCGCGCTTCGGCGAATTCCGGGCTGCGCTTGCCGTTGAATACCCACAGTGTCAGGCCGACGAAGGCCACGAACACCACGACGGTGCCGAGGCCGCGGATCATCCCAGTGCTCAATTCGATCTCTGTAAAAGACAGGGGCATGGCTCACCTCTTGCTCTTGATGGCAGTGCCGAGCACTTGCAGGTAGGCGACCAATGCATCCATTTCGCTCTTGCCCTTGAGTGAAGCGACGGCGCCGGTGATGTCTTCGTCGGTGTACGGTACGCCCAGGGTACGCATGGCCTTGATCTTGGTTTCGGTATGACTGCTGTCGACCGGGTTGGCCACCAGCCACGGGTACGCCGGCATCTTCGACTCCGGCACGACGTTGCGCGGGTTGTACAAGTGCGCGCGGTGCCAGTCATCGGAGTAGCGCGCACCGACACGGGCCAAGTCCGGCCCGGTGCGTTTCGAGCCCCATAGGAACGGGTGATCCCACACGCTTTCGCCGGCCACGGAGTAATGCCCATAGCGTTCGGTCTCGGCGCGGAACGGACGGATCATCTGCGAGTGACAGCCGACACAGCCTTCGCGGATATAGATATCGCGACCTTCCAGTTGCAGCGCGGTGTAGGGCTTCATGCCTTCCACCGGTTTGTTGGTCACGTCCTGAAAGAACAGCGGGACGATTTGGGTCAGGCCGCCGATGCTCACGGCCAGGATCATCAGTAGCAGCAACAGGCCGACGTTTTTCTCGATAGTTTCGTGTTTCATGGCGGACTCCTCAGGCCATCTGCGCGGCAGCGGCGACTTCGGCAGGCTGCGAGGCCCGCACGGTGCGCCAGGTGTTGTAGGCCATCAGGAACATGCCGCTGAGGAAGATCGCGCCACCCACCAGCCGCACGACGAAGCCTGGGTGGCTGGCCACCAGGGTTTCGACGAAGGAGTAGGTCAGCGTGCCGTCCTCGTTCACCGCACGCCACATCAGGCCCTGGGCGATGCCGTTGACCCACATCGAGGCGATGTACAGAACGGTGCCGATGGTGGCGAGCCAGAAGTGCGCGTTGATCAGGCCGATGCTGTGCATCTGCTCGCGTCCGAAGACTTTCGGGATCATGTGGTACAGCGCGCCGATGGAGATCATCGCCACCCAGCCCAAGGCGCCTGCGTGTACGTGGCCGATGGTCCAGTCGGTGTAGTGGGAGAGGGCGTTGACCGTCTTGATCGCCATCATCGGCCCTTCGAAGGTCGACATGCCGTAGAACGCCAGCGACACCACGAGGAAGCGCAGGACGGGGTCGCTGCGCAACTTATGCCAGGCACCCGAAAGGGTCATCATGCCGTTGATCATACCGCCCCAGCTCGGCGCCAGCAGGATCAGCGACATCACCATGCCCAGCGACTGCGCCCAGTCCGGCAGCGCCGTGTAGTGCAAGTGGTGCGGACCGGCCCAGATGTAAAGGGTGATCAGCGCCCAGAAGTGCACGATGGACAAACGATAGGAGTACACCGGACGTTCGGCCTGTTTCGGCACGAAGTAATACATCATCCCGAGGAAACCGGCGGTGAGGAAGAAGCCTACGGCGTTGTGCCCGTACCACCATTGCACCATCGCATCGGTGGCACCGGAGTACAGCGAGTAGGACTTGGTGAAGCTGACCGGCAGTTCCATGTTGTTGACGATGTGCAGGATCGCCACGGTGACGATGAACGCACCGAAGAACCAGTTACCGACATAGATGTGCTTGGTCTTGCGCTGCATGATCGTGCCGAAGAACACGATGGCGTAGGCGACCCAGACAATGGTGATCAGGATGTCGATCGGCCATTCCAGCTCGGCGTATTCCTTGGAGCTGGTGTAGCCCAGCGGCAGGCTGATGGCTGCCAGCAGGATCACAAGCTGCCAGCCCCAGAAACAGAACGCGGCGATTTTCGGCGCAAACAATTGGGTCTGGCAGGTGCGTTGCACCGAATAGAACGAACTGGCAAACAACGCGCAGCCGCCAAAGGCGAAGATCACGGCGTTGGTGTGCAGTGGGCGCAGGCGGCCGAAGCTGGTCCACGGCAAATTGAAGTTGAGTTCGGGCCAGACCAACTGGGCAGCGAGAAAAACCCCGAGCCCCATGCCGACGATGCCCCACACCACCGTCATAATGGCGAATTGGCGGACCACCTTGTAGTTGTAGGCGGTACTGATAGAAGTGTTCATGGTTCCCCATCCACGGTTCAGCCGAAGTGAGCGCGCAGCGCAAGGCAGTGCACCCTTCGGCCGGAGTTATAGGCAGACTAAAAGCGAGGCAAGCATGGACAAAGGGCACAAGGCCGGTATTGACGGGGATCAATGGGCGCAGTGCGTACGGGATCATGGATGGTTGTGGAATGCCGCCGCTGGCAAGGCTGCGGCGACGCTGATCCTCGCCCATGGCGCCGGCGCACCGATGGACAGCGACTGGATGAGCGACATGGCTGCACGCCTCGCCGCTCAAGGCGTCAACGTGTTGCGCTTCGAGTTTCCCTACATGGCGCAACGGCGCCTCGATGGCGGTAGACGCCCGCCGAACCCCGCGCCGAAACTGCTGGAATGCTGGCGTGAGGTGTATGCCCAGGTGCGACGCCATGTCACTGGGCCCCTGGCCATCGGCGGCAAGTCCATGGGCGGGCGCATGGCCAGTCTGCTGGCGGATGAGTTGGGCGCGGATGGGCTGGTGTGCCTGGGTTATCCGTTCTATGCGGTGGGCAAACCGGAGAAGCCACGGGTTGAGCATTTGGCGGGGCTGAAGACGCGGACCTTGATCGTGCAAGGTGAGCGCGATGCGTTGGGCAACCGGGAGGCGGTCGAGGGTTATGCGCTATCGCCGGGTATCGAGGTGTTCTGGCTGGTGGCGGGGGATCATGACTTGAAGCCGCTGAAGGCTTCGGGGTTTAGCCATGAGCAGCATTTGGCGGCTGCGGCGCAGAGAGTGGCTGCATTTCTTCAGTGAGATTTTTAATGCCCTTGAGGGCCTCTTCGCGAGCAAGCCCGCTCCCACAGTTGACCGGGTTCTAACAGAAAAATACGGTCGAATGTGGGAGCGGGCTTGCTCGCGAATGCGACCTGCCAGGCAACATCACTTTCAGAGTGGCAATAAAAACCCGGAAGCTTCTACTGTCCGGGTTTTTTATGAATCAACCACAATCAGCGGTTAAATCGCTCCACCAACGAGTACTGGGTATTGGCAGTCTTGGTCAGCTCTTCACTCAGCAACGCCGAGTTCTGCGCCTGTTCCGAGGTCTGGTCCGCCAGTTCCGAAATGTTGCTGATGTTGCGGCTGATCTCTTCGGCCACGGCACTTTGCTCTTCGGTCGCGGCGGCGATCTGGGTGGTCATGTCGGTGATGTTGGCCACCGCTTCGCTGATCCCCACCAGCGCCTGGTCCGCTTCCAGTACCCGCGCCACGCCTTCTTCCGCCTGACGATGCCCGGCTTCCATGGTTTGCACGGCAGTGCCGGCGGTGTGCTGGAGCTTGGCGATCAGCGCGTGAATCTGCCCGGTGGACTCGCTGGTGCGTTGCGCCAGCTGACGGACTTCGTCGGCCACCACCGCAAAACCACGACCCATCTCGCCGGCACGGGCCGCTTCGATGGCGGCGTTCAGGGCCAGCAGGTTGGTCTGGTCGGCGATGCTTTTGATCACGTCGACCACGCCACCGATTTCGTTGCTGTCCTTGGCCAGTTGGGTCACGGTCACGCCGGTTTCACCAACCACCACCGACAGGCGCTGGATGGCTTCGCGGGTTTCCCCGGCGATGTCACGACCACGACCGGTCAGGCGATTGGCTTCCTGGGTGGCATCAGCGGTGCGCTGCACATGGCTGGCGACTTCCTGGGTGGTCGCGGCCATCTGGTTGACCGCGGTGGCCACTTGCTCGGTCTCGACCCGTTGACGTTCCAGGCCGCTGGAGCTGTTGTGCGCCAGGGCGTCGGACTGTCGGGCCTGATCGGTCAGGTGTTCGGCCGTGTCCTGCAGACGCGTCAGGCAGGTTTTCAGGCGTGCTTCCTGACTGAGGATGGACATTTCCAGACGCGCCTGGGCGCCGCGACTGTCGGTGTACATCTGTGCGATCAACGGATCGGAGGTGGTCTGCTCGGCCAGGCGCAGCAAACGCTTGAGGCCTCGCTGTTGCCACTGGAGGCCCATCAGGCCCAGTGGCACCGAGAGCCCCGCAGCCAGGGCAAACCCCCAGTGGGAGTTCAACGAGGCACCGATCATGAAGCTCAATTGGCTGACCAGAATGAACGGCAGCCAGTCCTGCAGCATCGGCAACCATTTATCCGAGGAGGGAACAGCCGACTTACCCTGGTTGATGCGCTGGTAGAGCGCTTCGGCACGGCGGATCTGCTCGGCGGTGGGCTTGACCCGCACCGACTCGTAACCGATCACCTGATTGCCTTCGAAGATCGGTGTCACATAGGCGTTAACCCAGTAGTGATCGCCGCTCTTGCAGCGGTTCTTCACAATGCCCATCCAGGGCAAGCCTTGCTTGAGCGTGCCCCACATGTGCGCGAACACCGCTGCCGGCACGTCGGGGTGACGCACCAGGTTATGCGGCGCACGAATCAATTCCTCTCGGGAAAACCCACTGATCTCAACGAAAGCATCGTTACAGTAGGTGATCATGCCCTTGGCATCGGTGGTGGAAATCAACCGTTGCTGAGCGGGGAAGGTTCGTTCGCGTTGTGTAATAGGCTGGTTGTTACGCATGGCGTTTTCAATCCGTGAGGCTTTGACAGGGTGTCGGCGGGGGAGGGGATTTGTTGAGTTTATTTTTCAGATGAGGGGCGAGAGGTCGACTTAAATGTGCATGGGAACAGATTTTTTCGCATTAGAGGTGCTCACCCAATAGGTGATTTCGCCAGCAGGAGTCCTCCAAAGCCTGCGTCTGACATTTACGCAGAGTCAGACCAATCACTCTCTCATTTTAGAAACGACGTTGATGCCGAGCACAGGGGCGAGATGCGTCCGATGCCCAGATACAGAAGTCGATGAGATGTGTACATCGTGATCCATGGACCGCTTAGCATTAACCAATCTCGTGTTTACCGAATGATCTGTGGGATAATTCGACTTCGCTGAGTCGCAATTTGAGTACCGCACCTAAGTAAGTGCTTTACATTCTTTGCACTCAAACTGAAATCAGGGAACATCATCGAGAGGATGTAAACCCCTCCCGAAAATTATGGATAGGTTTTGATCATGGCTAATGGCCCTATTTTAATCACTGGGGGTGCCGGATTTATTGGTTCCCACCTGACAGACGCATTACTGGCTAAAGGTTACGCTGTTCGGGTCTTCGATGATTTGTCGACCGGTAAACGCTGCAATCTCCCGCTAAATAACTCTTCGCTTGAGTTGATTGTGGGAGATGTTGCTGATGCCGGTGCCGTTGCTCAAGCAATGGTTGGATGTCAGGCGGTTGCACATCTAGCTGCAGTGGCTTCAGTTCAGGCTTCGGTTGATGATCCGGTACGGACCCATCAAAGCAACTTCGTTGGCACGATGAACGTTTGTGAGGCTATGCGCCAAGCCAAAGTCAAACGCGTTGTATTTGCCTCGAGTGCAGCGGTGTACGGAAATAATGGTGAGGGTTTCCCAATCGATGAGGAAACACCAAAAGCGCCATTGACTCCCTATGCCTCGGACAAGCTGGCGAGCGAGCATTATCTCGATTTCTATCAGCGCCAACATGCACTGGAGCCCGTAGTATTTCGCTTTTTCAATATTTTTGGCCCGCGCCAGGACCCATCTTCACCGTATTCTGGCGTAATCAGCATATTTAGTGAGCGAGCTCGGAAAGGACTGCCTATCACCATTTTCGGCGACGGTGAGCAAACCCGAGATTTCGTATACGTAGAAGACTTGGTTAACGTGTTGGTGCAAGCGATTGAGGTGCCGCAGGTTGAGATAGGCGCAATCAATGTCGGAATGAATCGCGCGACGACACTTAACCAAATGCTCGATGCTTTAACTGAAGTATTGGGAGAGCTGCCACCTATCAATTATGGCCCGGGCCGCTCGGGTGATATCCGGCATTCGCGAGCGAACAACAAGCGGCTATTAGAGCGATTCAAGCTTCCTGAGCAGACATCGATGAGCGTTGGGTTGGCAAGGCTGCTGGCTAGCAATTAAAAACGCTTAGAGAGGCATCACCATTGAGCTGGCTAGGTCTTCAGGCGACGTAGCCAGCCAACTCATAAGCCTCGATAGTTTCAATTAACAAAGAGTGGGAGCGCGCTGGTTCCCGAAAAACATCAGCTAGCGCTTCACGACGCCAGCTCGGAAGCCTTTTTGAACTTGGTGTTCCGATACCCGCGCCACGCCAGAATCACCAACATACCGCACGTCACGCCCGTGGCATTGGCCAACATGTCACCCAGGGACGCAGTACGCAGCGGCATGAGGCTCTGTTCCAACTCAATCACCATCGAGCCCACCAACGGCCAGAACAACAACCAGATCAACCGCGTGCCGGGGAACGCCAGATAGGCGCTCACCGTCAGGCAGGCGAAACCTGCCCAGTGATGCAGCTTGTCCTGGTTCTCGAACACCTGAGGCACCGGCTCGCCGCGCATCCCGGCGAAACACAGCACCAGCAAGATCACGAAAAACGCCAGTTTGGGCAGGGCTTGCAGGACTCGCTGCTTCATTCGGTGACCTTGTAGAAGTTGTTGTGGAACAGGTCGATGTTGCGACGCTCCGTCAGGGAATACAGCGAGTAGCTGCGCGCCAGTGCGGCACCACCGTCACGGGTCAGCGGCGTCCACGCCAGGCTGGCACGGCGGGTGGTGGAGCTGGCCATCAATTCGTCGAACGGAATCGAGAAGTAAATGCCTTTGCCGAAGCTACCTTCGCCGTACTCTTCCTTGGTCGCATTGGTCACCGTCATCCAGCCACCGAAACGCACGCCATTGTTGAATTCACGGGACAGGTCCAGGGTAACCCCGTAGTCCTTGGCCAGATAACGTCCAACGCTGACCGCACCGAGAATGTCCTGGAACGAACTGCGATAGTAAAGCGTGGCATTGCCGGTGATGGTGTCGTAGTCACGCAGACCAAAGCCCTGATCGAAGTCACGCTGCTTGACCCAGTTCATGTCCACACCCACGGCCCAGCGTTCGCCCATCGGACGATACAGCGCTTCGCCACCGACACCGGCGAACATCGATTCCAGATAGCCGCCGTACAGCATGCCGTAAAGGTCCTCATCCAGCTGTTTGACCTTGTTCATCTGGAAGGTCGGCATGGTGACTTCCGAAGTCGTCATGTACTGGCGCAGGTCGGTACGCACACGTGGCAGACCGCTAGGTGCGTCGTACTTGAACTTGTCGAAGTTGTTCGCCAAGTTCGCGCTCAGGGTGCCGCTCCACCACAGATCAGGCTTGAAGCGATACTCGCCATTCAAGTCCGCACTGAACTGGTACAACAGGAACCCGTCGGGGCCGCCGACGTTTTGCTTGTAGCCCAGACCCAAGCCATAGCTGAGCGGGTCAGGCTTTTGCTCGAACAGGGTCTTTTCCTGATGCGGTACCGGGACGTTCATCTCGGTCACCCGACGCAGGTCTTCCAGCGGACGATCCTCTTGCACCACTTCACGGAAGGTATCGCGAGGCACGCTGACTTCCTCGACCGGCAGGCTGTAGCGCGTGTCGACCATGGTGAACCAGTCGATTTCGTCGTTGACGCTGTTGTCCAGAATGCGCGAAGCGCGGCCGACGGCTTTCGGCGTATGGAAATAACGCCCTTGCTCGCCATAAACAATGACTTCGGAATCCCGCTGGGTGATGCGCGAAACCGTGTAGCCCGCGTTGGTTTGCAGGCGCTTGGCGACACCCGCCCACTGCACATCTTGCGGCGCGACCATGGGTTTGGTGTCCGACACAGGTTCAGGCTTCGGGTCGAAGCTCTTGGTCGGCGCCTTGCGGGTGGCGAAGTTGGTGTGCATGGTGATGCCGAACATCGCGGTGTTGCCGCGTTCCCAGGCAGCGTGCAGATCGATCCAGTCGTTGGCTTTGAAGACGAAGCCGAGGTTGATTGGCGAGTCCTGGACCTGGTTGTTGTTCTGCGGTTCGTGCTGGTAGTCGTTGCCTTCGTATTCGAGCTTCAGAGACAGTGGGTCCCAGGGCGTTTGGTAAGTTACGCCGCCAAAGAAGGAGGGCGAACCGCGGAAGTACTGGTTGCCGTTGAAGTCACCCGCCTGACTAATGTTGGTATTGGGACGTTCATCGAACTTGTCGTCGAGCCAGCCCAACGGATTGTCCATGTCACCACGATTGCCAATGTAACCCCATGCCAGGCCCAGGCTCAGGTCAAAATTGCCAAAGCGTTTGTTGCCGACAAAATATTCGCTGGAGAACAAGCCGGTACCACCAATGTCACGCGCACCCAGCGCCACTTGCGGCATCCAGTGAGACTCTTCGAGCAGGCGCACTTTGGCGTCGATTGCCTTGTCCTTATAGCTTTGGTTGCCACTCAAATCTTCCGAACCATAATCGCGGTTGGTAATAGCGGTGTAGCGGAACGAACCCTCCAACCAATCGAACGGCTGAAAGGACACGCTATAACGACTGTAAGGATCGGTACGGTTAGCGTTCAGTGACAACTCACCCGCAGGCGCCATGCGCGCAGTAGGTGTTTGCAGCAGCCCCACACCACCAAAGTCACTCTGGGTATAACGCGGTTCTGCCCCCGCCCACGTACTGCAACCCAGCAACAAGCAAGGGATCAAGTGATACTTCATGGCTTAACCTCCAGCAATGGCTGGGTGGCAATGAAGGCAGCCAGTTCGGTATTCAGATCAGGCGTGCGATCGCCTTGTTTGCTGTAGTGCACCGGCACGTAAATGCGTGCGCCTGGGGCAGGTGGTACGGATGTGGTTTCGTTCCACAGAGCCACGCCATCCTTGAATACCCGGCCGTCAGGCTGAATCACGAACAGCCAATCGGCGTCAGCGTTTGGATCGCGTGGGCAAGCCTTGAGATAGTCAATCGCTGCTTGTAACGGTTGGAACGGCAATTCGCACTCACCCAGTACCGCACCTTCGACCCGAACCGTGGTTGGGCGAGGCGGGTAAAGCAGCACATCGCCGTCACTCAGGAAGCGATTATTAACGCGGTTCAATTCCACCTGCACCGGGTCAAGTTGGGCGACCTTGCGTCCTGTCACCGGCATGGCCTGCACCTTTTCGCGAAGGCTCGCGGCAAGTGCCGCCAACCCAGCCTGATCGCCCACAAGCGCATTACTGTGCAAGGTCGACAGATCGAAAAGAACACCAACCTTGAGACGCTCTTGCGCATCACGCAGAGGGGTATGCAGCCAGGCGGCCCCGAGCAGATAAGCCTTGGGGCTTACCTGAGCCTCCAGCAGCACGTCATGCAGGCGCGTGCCGTCCACAATCGAGTAATGTCCGGGCTTGGCGGCATCGCCCTGCACCGTGACCAGCGAGTCAGCATTTGCGGCAAAAGTCATGAGCAGGCTGCAGCAAAGCAGCCAGGAAGAGCGAAAAATCATTGCACTACCGGCTTATTCGGGCGCACTTGAACAATGCGTAGGGGCAATTCGGGGGTCAGGTGTTGCTCGCTGGCCATGATGAAACCATCGGCGGGGTCGACCCAGTAGCGGTTCTGCGCGGTGAAGCCCAGGCCGTCCATTGAGATATCTTCGTCCACGCGCAATAACTCCACGTCGCGGTCGAGAATGTGCACGGTCTCCAAACCCTTCCTGTTGAAACGGCTGGTCACGCTGACACCCATTCGATAACCGTCGTTAAAGTCCACCTGACGTCGGGTTTGCAGGCCATCGGGAATACGGTGCAGTCCGGTCTTGAACGGGGACACGCCGTCGAAGCGAGTGCCATCCAGATTGTCGTTGAAACCGACACTGCGAATGGCCAGGCCGTCCTCGAGCATCAGGATCTGGCGAGTCGAGGCCATCCAGAAGCCCACGCCATCCTGCAGACGCACTAACGCCATCACGGCTTCACCCGTAGGGGCCGCGATGGTGATCTGGTAGTAAGGCGTTGCATCGACCTGCCGGCGAGTCAGCTCCAAGGGCTCAGGCCCTTCGAACGCGGCCTTCAGCGTGTCCATGGAAGCGGTCATCAACGGATTGCAGGCGCTCACCAGCAAGGAGGCCACCGCCAGGGTGGCCAGTCGCAGAAATTTCACAAGAATTCCAAATCTTAGTTTTCGCTGCCCATGTCATCTTGAATAGCAACACCCGTACGCAGCAGGTTGGCAGTTGGGAAGACCTGGCTGATAAAGCGGTTCCAGCGGGTGACATCGGCCGGGCCGACATAAACCACATCCTGGGGCTTCAGTTTGAACTTCTGGGCAAGGGCAAACGCAGACGGCGACTTCAAGTCGATCTGGAACACCTTGACTGGTTCGTCTGCCAGATTCTCAACTCCACGGATTACATAAACCTCCTTGCCGCTGGAGGTTTCCTGACGTAGGCCGCCAACACTGCCAAGGGCATCGGTGAGATTCATGTTGCTGCCCTTGAAAACAAGCGGACGGGCTGCAGTGACTTCACCTAACAGATAGACCTTTTTCTGGTCGTTGTAGGGCAGGTGCAATTGGTCGCCGTCTTTCAGGTAGAGATTGTGCAGGTTCGAGTTCTTGCGATTGAGCGCGTCGAGATCGATCAGGTATTCACGGCCGTCGCGCTTGAGCACCAGTCCGGAAATATCGGCAGTGCCGGTTTGTACTGAGCCTTGGCCAACAGCGTCCAACAGGCTCAAAGGCGTGTTGGTGATCGGCAACTGGCCAGTTTTACCAAAAGCCCCCGAGAGGATCACTTTCTGACTGACAAAACGCAGGACGCTGACATCCACCTGGGGTTCGGCAACAACCTTGGCCAGGCGTGAGGCAATGATTGAACGCAGTTCGTCAATGGTTTTGCCGGCTGCTTCGATGGTGCCTACATAGGGGTAGAAGAGCGTGCCATCCGGGCGAATCAGGCGTCCGTTTGCTTCAATTTGCTGCTGTGGACCGGACGGAGCAGTCAGCTCGGGGTGATCCCAAACGGTGATGTAGACCAGGTCGCCAGCACCAAGCCGGTACTCGGCCGGTTGATAGCGCAGCAGCTCCGGGGCTACCACGTTGGAGTGGTCTGCCGCCGCCTCAATAGCGACCAGCTTCGGTGTAATCGGAACCAGCTCAATACGGCTGCTTTCCGGCGAACCTTCACGTACCAGATTACCCGTGTCCATGTGCTGACCAGGGGAGAAAATGCAACCTTGCAGGGTCAGGCCAACCAGCATGGCCAAGGGAAGCGCGCGATTCATTGTAGAAATTGCTCGAAGGGAATAGGCAAAACAAAACCTCCCAGCAAGGCTGGGAGGTTAGCGTATCGAACTTTAAGCGGGGGTCTGTTACCGAGTGGTACCAGTAGTGCCGGTAGTACCAGTGGTGCCGGTAGTGCCTGGGGTACCGTCGTTACCGCCGCCGCCACCGCTGTTGGAAGCAGCAACGCCAGCAGCGATTACGCCAGCGCCGATTGCCAGACCAGTACCGACGGTTACACCGCCAGCGATTGGAGTGGACAGGGACAGGCCAGAAGTTGCATCAGGCGCTGTAGCGGCGGTGGTAGGGGTTTTTGCTGGTGCGGTTCCAGCAGCCATCAATGGCAGGCTGATGGAGGTAGCGAGGGCGATGGCCAGTAGCTTTTTCATGTTCATGCTCCTTGAAGGAATAATCCTTGGGGGTTATTGGGTTAAGGGTATTGCAGGAAGTGTCTGAAATGCAAGCTAGCATGTCGTTTCGAAACTAAGATTTTTTGCTTGCGATGCTAGCGAAACGCAAATTTTCTACTTATTTTCCTTTTGCGCCTCCTACACGCATAGACGACGATGCAGCAGCGTTGAAAAATGTGGTACTTAAGGTTTTGACTTATGACCGATGCGTTGACCCGTACCTAGAGCTTCAGCGTGATTGGTCAATTAGGGATGTAATAGACTGGAGGAGATTCTGAATGTGGCGGCACGTTTAACTGTCCCGATTAAGCAGTCAGGTCCACTCGGAGGGGCAGTCTTTCTTCCAGTCCTTGAAAGCAGTCTCCAATGTGTAAACATATTGATAGTCATTTTCGATCAGGTAAGTGGGGAGAATGTTGTTCGAGCGAGTGAGCTTTTTGATTCTCACCGGACTAAAAGGATGTGTTATGCCTAAAGGTCTAGCAATAAAGTCAATGCAATAAGCGGCGACCAAGAGAAAAAGTGATGGGATATTGGGGGGGGTTCGCCGTAAACCTGCGACCTTACATACAGTTTCTGTGTACTCTTGAATTGATGGGCCAGGATTCATTGACATATTAAATAGTGAAAAATTTTCTTGCTGTATTTTTTGTCGATCTAAAACCCAAACTAATGCTTCGCATAGTTCCTTCACATATGTCCCAGCTTTTCTGGTGCCACGATTGCCTGTGTAGAAAAAATATCTGTGTATAACGGCCTTTATCAGTCTGGAAACATTGCCACCTTCACCAGGGCCGAAGACAACACCCGGTCTAACGATAACCAGATTTCTTTCATTTTTGTTTTTTGCAAGCCAAATCTTGTGGATGTTTTCCGCGACTAGCTTAGAGCTTCCATAGGGTGTCTTCGGGGTAGGTAATGACTGTTCGTCTCTTCGGGATTCGCTAGGGCCATATGGAGAAATTGAACTAGTAAAAATAATTTGGTTGCAACTTACCTTCTCCGCCCAAGAACAAACATTCTCCGCTCCTAATAGATTTGTTTCGAAATATTCGAAGTCCTTGTGGCCTGGTTCTCTATGGACGGCAGCAAAGTTTGCTGTTAGCTCTATTTGCTCCTCTGGGATCCATTCTATTGATTGGCGGACATCGCCTCTTATTTCGATTATCCGAGGTTCGTCTTGTACTAATTTTTTTCTGTAAGGAAAAGGTTTGTCAGCGACTTGCTCTCGATCATATAAGTAGATTTTGTTAAATCCTATGCCGAGCAGTTTTTTTGCGAAAAATACACCAATAAACCCTGATCCACCGAAAATTACTGCGGTTCTCATACTGCTCCTTTTAGGTTTCGCATCCCATTGTTATGCTTAAGCTTGGAATATAGTGAAATGGTAGACTTGGTCATAATGTCGGACGTGAAATATTTTTGGAAGCGCTCTCGCCCCTTCACGCCCATCTGTTTGAGTGTATTCTGATCGATGGCGGTTAAGGCATTTGAGATGTTATCAATATCCGACGTGTCAAATAGCAAGCCTGTTTGGCCGTGATCGACTGCTTCCGATAAGGATGTGCAATTACTGGCTAGTACTGGAATGCCCAAGCTCATTGCTTCCAGTACAACCATAGGAAAGCCCTCCCAGCGACTTGGTAGAATAAGCGCATCTGCGTGAATAAAGTATGGTCGTAGTTGCTCAGACTTCATCCAACCGAGGTAGTTGATGTTATCTAGTTTTGCGGAGTCATGCACTTCGTTTGAGCTAATCCCCGCTACTGTCAAGTGTATGCTTTTGTCATCTATCCTTCTCATTGCGGAAAGTAAAAGATCAAAGCCTTTCGCGGCATCAAGTCTTCCAGCAAAGAGATAGTTTTTTATTTCTTTAGCACCAGTGTAAGGAGAGTTTTGAGTGCTTGTGGATGCCTCAATGATAGGTGTACCGTTGTGGATAACCACTATTTTATTAGGGTTTATTCCAGAGTTGATAGCTGAATTTTTTTCATAGTTACTGACGCAAATTATCTTATGAGTCGCTAGAGATAGAAGAACTTCAAGATAAGAAAAAATTTTTCTTTTGATATTAGAGCCTTCCATTAGGAATGAAAATCCGTGAGGGCAATAAACGATTTTTGGTCTTCTAAACGGAAGCATGAATAATAAAATCAGACGCCCAAGTATGCCTGCAAAAGTGCTGTGGATGTGCACAATATCAGGCTTTTGCTGCCACACGGTCTTAGCGAACGCAGAGCAAAAATTATACAAGGACTTTATATTGCGGCCAGTGCGTTCGTATGTGCGAAAAGTCTCTTTAGGTATTGTGGTTAAAGTGGATTCTAATGTTTTTGGAATCACGCAAGCTAATGAAGAAATACTAGTGTCTGCAATTTGGTTTGTTAATAATAAGTGCAAAACAGTTGCAGTTCCGCCTATGTCGATTTCGGTAGCATGAACAATTTTCAAAATAAACTCCTAGAAGGCTAGTGCTCTTGAATTTTAGAGACATCCAATTATTGCGAGCACATTGTCAGTGAGGAAATCGCTAGATTTGCTGCAGTAGAATAGGGGGAATTTATAAAAATTGTTCACCACCGAAGCAGAAGCGTAAAGAACTATGAATAAAACACCTAAGACCCGAATGGTATTGCTTTTCCTTGTATAAATATAGATCGAAATATAGAAGACAGAAATAACGAGGAAGTAGAGGTAGTATCTTGCGAAAAAGTCGGTAATTTGCATGACGAAAAACAACAGAAGCGATATGTACGCGGTTAAGGCATACAGCGAATCTAGTGCCGTTATTTCTTTTGTTGTTGTCTTCTGGGCCTTTTGAGCTAATCGCGATCCTAATTTCGTTCTAGTAAATAATACAATTGCCAAGATTACGAAGAAAGTGATTTTGGCAATGCCGCTTTCCTCACTTACAAGGTCGACATATAGGCTTCTCTTTTTTTCAAGATACTCCCAGGAAAATGAGAACATATTCATAACGTATGAGACTGTAAAGCCTGCAATGTATGAGCAGCAAAAAAACAACACAGTGCTTTTCAAACTTAAACGAAGGATTAAACCTCGAATTAGTATGTAGGGGGCGAGAGCAAATGCAGAAAAATGCGAAAAAATCGCAAGTAGCATAAATAAGTACTTTCTTCTACTTTGTTCGGAGATAACTATGAATATAAAGGAAAGCGCGAGTCCCTGCCTGATAGTATTTCCAAAAACATTAAAAAATACAGATGAGGACAAGAAGAACAGCATAAATGCAAGTGATGCGCGTTGATTGATTCTAATAGCGCCGATGGCCAATAAAGTAAAAGATACGAGAAATATAAGCGCGAAAGCTTCGTCGCTAGGGCCAAATAATTGCGCTGCTACTTTGATTATAAAAAACGAAACAAACTCAGGTTGTGTCGAAATAGATTGTAAAAAGTCACTCCTTAAGAACTGATACATGAACTCTAAGTAAAGTTTTTTATCATTGCCGGCAATTGCTAGCCCTGTTTTAGTTGAGATATATGGCGTGAGTACGATAGCTGTTAGGCTAATAATAAGTGTAACTATTAATCGTGCATTTTTCTCTGATGTGGCTAGGTAGAGTGAGCCGCTTGCCATTAGCAGCCAAATCGTAATAAATGGTTTGAATAGAAAGAAAAGTACAAGAATCGCGAGGGCTGAGAGTAGAGTATATGTAAGGCTCTTCTGGCTGCGCGTATATGCTGTGGAATGCATCATCACTGCTCTTCTAGTTCTTGCGCTATGTATGAATTAATACCTGATTTTTCGATCACTGCCTGCCAATCCAAACCAGTGAAAGCACTAAATTGATCTTTCCATGAATCAAGTTTGCTAAAGAGGTTTTTTGAGAAAATGGCGTCGTCAGCGATTAATGCAGGGTATTTTAAAGTGTTAATTGCCATCATGTTTGATGGGCTGTCGTTGCATATAATCGTTTTGCCCAGTGCAGCGTACTCAATAAATTTAGTAGGCATCTGGTGATCATACGGATATTTTTTAGGTATTCGGCAGATGGTGTAATCACTATTTTTGACAATGGCTAAAGCTTGCCTTTGTGTTATTTTTCCAGTGAATTTTACACCGGGCGAGTCTTTGAATTTCGTATAAATTTCTTCTTCTGAATTTCCTACCAAGACAAAGGTATCGTCTTCTCGTCTTGATTTTATAAAAGCATCTATAACTAAATCCATGCCTCTTTCTTTTGTTATCTCTCCGATATAGCAGAAAGTTCCTTTTGGCAATGATTCGTCTTCGCTGATTTTATAAATCCAACTGGGGACGCCCATGGGTAAATATATGCTGGGGGCGTCATCTTTGAAATTCATGACTCTTTCTATGATTTCGTTCTGAAAGATTCTTAAATTAGGCTTTTGCATGCTAATGCGTTTGATTGCATCTTTTATTTTGGGGAATTTTCCCACTGACAATGATCTGTAGTCATGTATCAAGAACCTCGACTGAATGGATTTTGGGTAAAAACCCATAATGCACCAAACGAGATAATCCGATTTATTTGAAATGGAATTGTACTCAACAAGTGTTCCATCGATGACTCTAGTGCGATCGCCAAAAAAATCTTTGTATGCTGCTATTTCTGGATACGCAGCTTTTCCTGGGTGCAAGATAAATATTTGCATATTTTCTGCGTACTCCTGTAATGGGAAATGATGTTTAGACTATGATGTTCTGAACTAGAATGCTAATGCGTATATTTAAAATTTTAATTTTCCGAGTGTGCAGAGATACAAGCCCAGTCTTGTTGCATCCTTGATACTAGCCCGTGCAAGCAAGGAATTAAAAACGGACGAAAAATATAGTTTTTTTCCATTTTTAGGGTCGGTAGTAAACCTTTTCATTAGTTCAGCATTTGATGTTAACTCTTTCGTTATTTTAGATAGAGATTTTTTTAGAGCTGATCCGTTTTTTTGAATGAGTTCACAATCTGTAGAAACTTTATGAAGGTGGCCTTTGACTAGTTCAATTTGTGCATAGAGTTTTGATATGTCATTGTAGTTTTTCGTTTCAGTGATTGATTCTAGGTTCTTAAAGTAAAGGTACAAAGGTTCATTTACCCTAGTGCATGAGTTCGCGTAAGCAACAGCGGTAAAAAGATAAAGAACATCTTCTGCGAATGTTAATCGCTCCTCTATGAAGGAAAGCTTTTGAAACGCACTGGTTGCAAGGCTTCTCGAATACATTTTTCCTGGAGTTCCCCAGCTTGCATTAGAGGTATCACAAAATACAGACTTCAAAATGGTACTCGGTTGAAAGCAGTCAGCGGGGAGGCTGCGTTTCAATGAGGTTAGTGGTGGTTCTGGAAATATTTCAACCCCAAAAAAAATAATGTCTGCAGCGTGAGTTTTGACCTGTTCATGCAGTCGACTTAGTGCTCTGCTTTTTAAGCAGTCATCAGGGTCAAGGAACACAATGTACTTACCCCGCGCAGCTTCAACACCCATCTTTCTAGCTAGAAATGTGCCTTTGTTGCACTGGTTGTAAAGGACTCTAACTCTTGAATCTCGAGCTTTAAAAGTGTCGGCGATTTCTATCGATTGATCGTTGCCGCAGTCATCGACAACTATTATTTCAAAATCACTAAATTCTTGTTCAAGGCAAGAGTTTATGCATCTTGCAATGTATTTATCAACATTAAATGTAGGAAGAATTATAGAAAAAAACGGATTTTCTCTTGATGATGTTATTGACATTTTTTTTCCAGAATTTTTATCTTAACGAATCTTCCAGGTACTGTTTTGATTGTGCTCTTAACTGGGAAAGTGTGATTTCTACATCGGAGTAGTCAATGGCGTTCGAGACTATATTCCTAATATCTGCTTGTGAGTCTTCCGTAATTAACCTTGACTCAAGGCTCAATAGATTTAGCAATGAAGAAAATCTTGATAGACCACGGTCTTTATTTGCGACTACTATAAAATTTTTATTGAAGATAATCGAAAAAACCATCCCGTGAAAAGAATCCGTTATCACAAAATCTGCTGCTGAGAAATGGCCAATCCATTGTTGCACATTGAATTTTGGCCGCTTTTCTTGCGGCTCGTAGATACTAGAAACTTCATACGACTCACCTAACACATCTAGTGTTTTTGTTAAAAGGCTGTTTTTTATCTTGTTCTGATCTAGTGTGTAATTTAGCAGTATTTTTTTAGAGGATTTTACGGGTTGAACAAGCAGTGCTTCAAAAAAGCTCTTCTCGACCAATAACGTTGGGTCTAAAACATGTTCGCATCGTGGACTGTCAAAAACCTCGCGGCAGATATCAACGCCGACTGTCTCTCTCGTTGAAATTGCATCGAAACCTTTTAGTAGTTGTGTAACTTCTTCAATTTTTTCAGGTGCTTGCCAATGGTCTTTGCCAAAAGATGCTGCATATGAGATTTTTTTTGTTTTAGGATTTTCTATAAAGTCTAAAAAGTAGGCGCTATAAGAGCCGTCGTCAATGTAATCCATTCTCCAGACTTGATCACTTCCGACTATGATGGCGTCGAACTCTGACTCAAGGGTAAATTTTTTTAATTGATCTACATTGTTGATTGGAGAGGTTTGATTCGGGAGGTGCTTTTTAATAAAGGATTTATGGTGTTTATTCTTTAGGTGGTTTGATCTGTGGTTTTTAAAATTTTGGAGTGGTATTAATTCAAGAATACCAACTAAAAGTCTTTTCCAGGTTGGTCGGAAAGCGTTTTTTTGAATAATTTTGACGTTGTGATTTTTACTTAAATAACTATATAAGGCTACTGCTTGAAGGATTCCGCCATAGTTATTCTTCAAAGGTAGGGTTAACAGTCCAATTTTTTTCATCTGGATTCTTCATGAGAGTTTGGCTCGACTGTTACTTGGTAGTAGTCAAGCGTATTCATTTCTTGGCTTTAGTGAGGCGTGTTTTTTTGAGGAGATAAGTCGGCGAATACATAGTTTCTGTTGGCTCTCAGAAATAAGCTGGCTAAAACCGAAAAGGATATAACGAGTGACGCTGCCCCGGCGTGTACGCCAAGAATAGGAATTAGCGAGGTAGTAGCTATAACGCTAATTGCGGCGGTCAGCCCCATGTACTTTATTTTTTTTAACATGTAGGTGCCGGTAATCAGAGTTGAGCCAGCACTGCTAGCAATATAAAAAATTGGGATAACCCAGATTAAGTAGTTTATTATTTTAATAGATTCTTTATATTTATTTCCAAATACATATTCGATGAGGTAAGGGGTTATTAAGTACATGCAAAACGCGATGAGCAACCCAATAGCCCCCATCGCATAATTTCCAATTATGTAGGTTTTATAGAGAAGCGCGCGGTCTTGATGGGCCCAACGGTGCATTTTGGGGAGCAAGAACTTTTGATAAATTATTCCCGGTAAAATGGCAGCTGCTGTTATCAGAGTGAAACCTACGCTGAAATTTCCGGCTGTTTCTGCGCCCAAGTAATGATTTATTAATACAATGCTAAATTGAAAATATATAAGGTGGAAAAGTCCAGATACACCAAATGGCCACGACTCTTTGAATATTCTACCAGTAGTTATGTTTCTTTGTGTTAAGTCATGTATATCTCTGTGTTTGTGGCCTTTTAGCTTGATCTTTCCTTTTTTTAAGTTGCTAATTTTTGCTATTGCAAATGGTGCCATGAGTATCGCTGTAAAAGCGAATATTGCAGATATAACAACTTCGTTGATTTGAATGCGAAATATCAAGGTTGCAATCGCGAGAAGGGTGAGTTTTAAAACAGATTGCGTTAACTGCCAAAGGGAAAGAAGAGTGTAGTTTTCTTCAAGCTGAAAAATGCTGCCGATTAACTCAGTGAAAAGATTCGGGAGAATTATAAAAGACATCAATGTTGCGGCAAGTATTAAACTGGTCGTTTTTTGAGTTGTGAAGGCTAGCGCTATCAGGAAGATCCAGGTTGTTAGTGTGCTTATTGTGACGAATCGAAGTGTTGCAGGTACCCATTCCATTCCATCCCAGCCATATTTTCCGAATGTTTTTAATAGGTACTGGGAAACACCAAAGCCACTTAGCGGAGCAAGAGTAGAAGTCAGAAAAAAAATAGAGGAGTAATTGCCAAGAACTTCAGGGGAGACATTTCGAGCAATTAGGATGTGTGTAGCAAAACCTAACCCTGAAGCGATTAATGATCCCAGGGATAAAATCATTAGATAGAATGAGTTTTTTTTGTACGACACGAATTTTTTGCCAGTTTATTGATTGGGCGTGCAGTCAGTTCTTACCATTTATTAAGTGGTCGCTCACATGTTGGTGTACTGAATTGCAATTTCGTTTTGTGCTCTGCGTTCTGATTTTGGCACTACTGCTCCTTCTGCAGGATATCCAATAGCTAGATACATGATGATCCTTTCATGATCAGGGATGCCACCAACAATATGGGCTTGGTTATCGGCAGTTGGTGAAACGCACCAGTTTAAGCAACAGGAGGAAATGCCTTTACTCTGCAGGGCGAGAATAAGGCTCATACTCAACAGGCCGCCGTCGATGAAAGGCTGGTTTCTCTCGCTTCCGTCAAAAAAGTATCGGGTGTCAGAAGTGATTATTAATAGAGTAGAAAGAAGGTGTCCAAATCCGCGGTTTCCGTTTTGGAAAGTTAGTAGTTTTGTTATTTGGTCAGGGTCTTCATATATTCGAACTTTGCAGGTTTGTCTATTGCAAACGCTTGGGCTTAAGTTGGCAATATTAATGCATTCTTCGATAGTTTCAGTTTCCACTTTTTTTGGAAGGTAATTTCTAACGCTTCTACGCATAACCATTAGGGTTGAGAACTCTTCCCATAACAGATTGTTTGGTTTTGAAATTGGGATGGGGGTTTTAAATTGATTTGGTGATTCCAGGTTTGCTGCTAGTATTGTTTCTATTTTTTCTTTTAGAGACTGATCTGATGTGCTTGGTAAAGGTGTGTTAGCTATGAAGTCTCTATAGGCTCTTAATGTTTCTATGGCCCCGAAATATATAGGGTTCGCCGTTTTAAACCCATTTTCATTCCAGCGGTTTATAAGTGTAATGGTAGCAATGGCAGGTTGCTCACCAAAAAACCGTTTTGGTCCCGGCATGCATAAGCCTTTTTCCAGTTTGTGATACTGAAAAATTAGTTCTGAACTAAGTTTTCCATAATCAGCGGTGGTGGCTGGCCAATTCATGTATTTCCAAGATGTTTTTATATCTCGGAGATAATAACTTATTTTTATTATGCGTTTTGTATAAGGGATTACGCTGGGTGCAAATCTACGTAGTGCTTTTTTGACTGTATTAAGAGGAGATATGCTCATGAGGTCTTAGTTTTCTCAGCAATATACGTTAACCGATCGTCATTTCTGGTTGGATAAATAGCTGCGGAGACGCGCCGCTAATCGCCTAGTGAGAGCGTACAGAGTGGACTATTTTCAGATCAGTTACAGAAATTCGACTAATAAATGTTTTTTGACAAGAGAGTAAAAGGCGTTTTAATCAATATCTTGATGTCCAGCCACAATGACCAGTTATTGATGTAAGCCAGATCTAGCTCTACACGCTTTTCCATTTTGTCGATTGTTTCGGTTTCGCCGCGATAGCCACTGATTTGGGCCAATCCGGTAATGCCCGGTTTGATTCGGTGGCGAGCCATGTACGCGTCGATTTTTCCTGTGTAGTAATCGTTGTGAGCGACGGCGTGAGGGCGGGGGCCAACCAGCGACATACGACCCTGAAGAGCGTTGAAAAGCTGTGGCAATTCGTCTAGGGAGGTACGGCGGATGAATTGACCGACCCGGGTTATTCGCGGGTCGTCTCGGCTAGCCTGTTTGACCTCATGGTCGTCATGGAGCCGCATCGAACGGAACTTCCAGACCTTGATGATCTTGCCGTTCCAGCCATGGCGTTTCTGTTTGAACAGGATGGGGCCAGGGGATGAGCATTTGACGGCGATGGCGGTGGCCAACAATACCGGGCTGAGGAGAATGATCGCAATGAGTGCGACGGTCCGGTCCATTATCGCTTTAGAGGCAGCGGCGGTGGGGTAGGACGTCAGTGGGCTCTCGTTCAAGTGAATGGCGGGAAGGCCTTCGATATCACTTACGGAGTGGTTGAGCAGGATCAGGCTTTGCAGATCTGGGGTCCAGATGACGTCGACGCTGGAGTCCAGCAGGTCGATGTACAGGCCTTCGATCTGCTCGGCTTCTGTCAGCGGCAATGCGATGTAGAGGCGCCGAATCTGGTGGGTTGCGATCAGGTCCCGCAGGTGGGCAAGGCTGCCAATCACCGGGTACAGGCCATTGCTGGGCGAGGGTTGGTCGTCCGCGGCTACCAGGCCAACCAGTGGTTCGTTTCTATTGCGAACCAATTTGTCCGCGAGTTCTTGGGCCAGGTCGCCGGTGCCGATAATCAGCGAGGTGCGGGCGGCTTGCAGCTTTTGCTGGTAACGACGGGAGAGGTTGTGCAGCGGCACATAGAGGCACGCTTGAAGTGCGAAACCGCCGAGCGCGAGGCCAATAATAACTTCGCGGGAAAAAAGCTCACTGGTTTTGGTGATAAACGCCACGACGGTCAAGCCGGAGAGTAGCAGCAGCCAGCCAGCCAACAATCGGCCTAGTCCTACCAAATAACCATGGTGTTTATGGTAGACCTGCATCATGGAGTAGGAGGGTACCGAGCCGAGCAGTATGAATGCCGCGAGTATCCGGTAGTGGGCTTCGACTTCCCCGGTCTTCATGGTTGCCAGTGCACAGAGCAGGAGGATGAGTGCGCAGATTGCGCCAAGCCATTGGGTCCAGAACGTAAGACCGCGACCGACTGGTAGCGTGGTGTTGCGCTTGCGAATCAAAATAATGTCCCTTGCGTCGATTTGGACATAGCCTTCCTGGGCATGCCTGCTGTCTGGAGTGTTCGCGCCATGCAGCTTTGGTTGCTGTTTGAGCCTCTGGCACAAACCGGTCTGTGTCGTGGCGTTTCCCTTATCCGTGACAGGGAACGCACTCGCCTTGGCCAATATCAAGGTTTTGGGCACGCTACCGCCCCAGGATTGACCGTTGGTTTCCTGAGAACGTGCGCCGTGGGTGCGACGAATGAGCCGATGCGCGAGCGCTGGCAGTTTATTTTGGGGATGAGGGAGTCAATCGGGCAGGCCGAGCCATGCCTCAGCAGAGGACTATGCGTCTGTTCCTTGACGGCGGCACAACGGGGGGGCTGTGCAAGGCATCCTGCCGGAGTGAAGTGGTTAACCTCAGCCGAGGGTGCATTCTACTGAATTCGTAGGAAAAGTGAAGACGAATTTGTAGGATGGATCCAATAAAAGCGGCGTTTTTATTGGGCGAGGAGCGGTTTTTAGCCAGATTTGCTGTGGTTCGGGCATGGTTCGACATTGCAAGCAATTTCAGCGCTCGCAAGTCAGTCGTTGGTGTTTATTTTTGTTGTTTTAGGTGAGCAAAACGATAGGGGTGATCAGGTTTTTTCTATTGCGTCAATCGGGATGCTGAGGGTGTGTTCGCGGTGCAAGAGCTGGAGCAGGATCACGATGCGTTCGGCACCGTCGCGGGCCAGGAAAATCGCTTCCAGTTCCTTATAGCTGCCGCGGTTGATGCGCACCCTGTCGCCGGGTTCGAATGCTGCGGACGCTACGGGAGCCTCGTTGAGTTGCTGTTGCAATTGCTCGATGAGATCGTCAGCGACCGCAATCGGTAGTTTGCCGAACGTCACCAGTTGGTTGACTCCGCGGGTAGAGCGGATCGGGTGCCAATTATCGTTGAGTTGGTCGAGCTGGATAAAAAGGTAGCCGGGGAAGAGAGACTCCACTGACGTGCTGCGGCGACCGCGCTGAATACGTTCGATCCGTTGAGTTGGTCGGTAGCAAGTGAAGCTCTGGCGAATCAGGTTTTCCTCGGCGCGGGCATCTTGCCGGGGTTTGCACTGGATCAGGTACCAGCGTGGGGGAGGATGCGGGCGAGGCATGCTAAGGGCTCTCATGGGTGAATCAGGGCAGCGGCGCTGCCCTGATGTCCGGTGTCACTTTTTGTCCGAGGCGTATTCGTATTGATAATAGCTGTAGCTGCCGTAGCCGTACGCCGAAGCTTTGCGTTCCACGGCGTTGAAAATCGCACCCTTGACCACGATGCCGTTCTGTTCGAAGCGGCGCTTGGTCACTGCGATCTCTTTGGCGGCGTTTACGCCGAAACGGGTCACGATCAGGCTTGTACCGGCCTGACGGCCCACCAGAGCGGCATCGGTCACTGCGAGGATTGGCGGGGTGTCGATGATCACCAGGTCGTACTGGCTGCTGACTTGCTCCAGGAACTGGGTGAAGTTGCTGTGCATCAGCAGTTCGGATGGGTTAGGTGGGATCTGACCGCGGGTGATGACGTGCAGGTTGTCCACTTCGGTGGAGTGGGTTGCCTTGTTCAGGTCAATTTTTCCGGCGAGCAGGTCGGACAAACCGTTGCTCACGTCCATGCGGAACATTTTGTTCAGGTAGCCTTTACGCATGTCGGCGTCGACCAGCAGTACCTTTTGTCCGGTCTGGGCAATGATCGCGGCCAAGTTGCACGAGACGAAGGATTTACCCACGGCCGGGCTTGGGCCGGAGATCATCAGGATGTTGTTCTTCGCTTCAAGGGTCGCGAAGTGCAGGCTGGTACGCAGGCTGCGCAACGATTCGACGGCGAGGTCGGCGGGGTTGTTGACGGCGAGCAACAGTGAGCCAGTAGAAGCGCGGCTGTTGCCCTTCAACGTACCTTCAATCTGGGACTGGCCCTTGCTGAGAGGGATCGACGCGTAAACCGGGATGCCGAGTTGTTCGATGACCTCTGGGTCTTCGACGCCGCGATTCATCATCTTGCGGATCAGAACGAAAGCTACGGCGACCAGCCCGCCAAGCAGGGTAGCAATCAGCACGATTAACGCTTTTTTCGGCTTGACCGGTTTTTCTATGTTCGCGTCTGCGGAATCGATCACCCGAACGTTGCCGACTGTGCCGGCGCGGACGATATCCAGCTCTTGGGTTTTGTTAAGCAGTTGGGTATATATTTCAGTGGTGACTTGCATGTCACGCGCTAGGCGTAGTAGTTCCTGCTGGGTTTCAGGCAGGTTTTTGACCTTCTTTTCCAGCGCGCGCTTTTGTTGATCGAGTTGACCCATTTGAGTCATCAAGGCCTGATAGGCTGGATGTTCTCGGGTGAATCGATGTTCCATCTCAGCTTGCTTGAGCTTCAACTCCGAGATCGCAGTTTCCAGGGCGACGATCTGATCCAGTACAGCCTTAGTCTCGATGGTGATATCTACAGAGCGCGCGCTGGTCTGATATGTATTCAACTGGCCTTCGGCCTTTTCGAGTTGTTTGCGCACGTCCGGTAGCTGGGTCCGCAAAAAGTCCAAGCTTTGCGCAGCTTCAGCAGAGCTTCGCTGGACGTTCTGCAGCACGTAAAGTCGAGTGATTTCGTCCAGTACTTTGGTGGCCAGAATTGGATCTTCATTTTCTAGAGATAACCCGATGATGCCGGATTCTTTGCCGCGCTCGTTAGCTGCCACGTCCTCCTGATACTGAAGAATGGTATTGAGGCGACGCTGCTTAATGACGTTGAACAGTGCACCAGCATTAGCATTTAGCGTTGCAACTTGCAGCTTGAAACCATTTTGCTCGACTTTTTCCCCTACTTGACCACGAACGAGTACCTCGTCGTTATCATTCAACAAGGTGAAAGCAACACCGCCTTCCGCGCGTAGAATCAAAGGCTCACCTAAGTAAACATCTGGCACTTCCAGCTGAAAAATGTTGAGCTTTTCCCCGCCCCACGTGAAGCTGTTCATGCCAAACGTCGGCGTGGCCACCTCGTTTTCACTGACAGGCTCAAAGCGCCGGCTGAGAAAATGACCGATCAACGGGAAGTAATTTGGCTCAATGAGGATGTCGAGATTGAGGTTTTCGACAGCCTTACCCAGCACAGCTCGGGACTTGAGCAGCTCAATCTCGGTTACTGCCGGGGATGTACCACCGAACATATCGCTCATTTCCGCCATGCCGCCCAAGGCCGCAGCCATGCCGCCTTTTTTCTCTTCAACCTGCACCAGCGCATTCGCCTGATAAATCGGCGTCGACAACAGTGCATAGGCAACACCCACCGCGCAAAAGAACGCAGTGATGCCAACAATGATCCATTTGCTATCGATCAAGGTGCCGAAGAGTGCGAGCAGATCGATGGCGTCATCGTCGTCGCGGTGTTCCTGGATGGGGAGGCTGTTTGGGCTTTGCATGCGGGGTACTTTTACAAGGGGTGATTATAGTTTTTGCGACCAGCTGTCGACGCCTTGCGTCATCAGTTGGTAGACGTGTTCGAAGGCGACCTTCTGTTGGCGATAGGGGTCGGGGATTTCCTGGTTGTTCTGCCACTTGCCCAGCAGGAACGTTTTGCCCTGTGCTTCCGGCGCCATTTGCACGATGCGTTTAACGTGGCCTGTTTCCATGGTGAGGATCAGGTCAGCCTGTTGCAGCAGTTCGCGGGTCAGTTGCCGGCCTTTGTGGTCCGGGTGGTCGCCATTGTGTTCGCGCAAGACTTCCAGCGCGGTGCTGTCCATGGGTTTGTCCACCAGGGCGTGGATGCCCGCTGAACTCACATCAATGCCGCGCTCGGCCAGTCTGCTTTTCAGCAGGGCCTCGACGGTGGGGCTTCGGCAGATGTTGCCGATGCAAACGACCAGGATTTTATTGAACATAGGGGCTGCGCAAGTTGCGATATCAAGTGTGAAAACCGCACAGGCAGAAGGAAGGAGAGGCGTCTGGATTCCGTTCCCGCGCAACTGTACGGCTATCTCCGGTGGCTAACTGCTACCGGGGCCATTTTAAAAGCGTGCACTCTAGTGGTGTAGGGGGGGAGGGTCAAGGCTCGGCTGTTACTTTCTGTCATACGGTTGTTTGGTTCGTCGCGGTGACTATCCCGCCATCGGGTAGGTGAACAGTGCGAAGTGCATCAGGTTCAAGCCGAAGTGGCTGAGGATGGCTGCGCCCAATCCACCGAAACGGTAGGCGAGGCCGTAACCGGCCCCGGCCAGACTCGCCAGTACCACCCATTGCCAGCCAGCCCCGGCGTGGGCCAGGCCGAAGATCAGGGACGCCAGCAGCAGGGCGAGGGTTTCACCCTGGGGCAGGGTTTTCATGATCCGGCTCAGTCCGCCCTGGATATAGCCGCGAAACAACGCTTCCTCGACCAGGGTTACCAGCAGCAGGTTGTTGAGCATCCATAGCCAGGCCTGGTCCGGCCATTTCGGCGCCCAGGCGATAATGCCCAGCAACAGTGCACCGCCCAATGCCAGCACGGCGCTCAACGCCAATGACAGCACGGTGGCATATAGGAAGGAGCGCAACGAGCAGCGACCGACAATCCATGGGCAGGCCAACAGCAGCCAGAAGCCGATCAGGGGTTTATCCAGGTTCAGGAACATGGAAAACGGCACGGCGTTTTCGCTGAAACGCTGCAGAGCAATGCCGCGACCGTTATGGAAGCCCGGTAGCCAGTGCAATGCCAGGGCTAGCGCCAAGGCGATGAACAGGCCGTGGCCGAGGATGCGTAGACCAGGGATTACTTGTTGGCGAACGGTGAGGCCTGCGATCAACAGCAGCATTACCGAGATTGCCGCCAGCCAATCGAGGTGACCGTGGGTCAGCGCCAATCCGTAGCCGAGGCAGAGCAGGGCCAGAAAAGTCCATGGCAGGGCAAGCATGTAAAGTCCTTGTGTCGGGATTACGCTGTGCACCCCTAATCCCCTGTGGGAGCGAGCTTGCTCCGGGCGGCGTTCTGACGATGACGGAGTGTCAGGCAACATTGATGCTGAATGTATCGACCGATCGCGAGCAAGCTCGCTCCCACAGGTTGTGTGTCGGACACAATATTTGGGGCGATTCCATTTCAAGTGGCGCGCGATTATAGGGATGTAGGCGACATAAACAAAAACACCGCCCGAAGGCGGTGTCTGTCTGTGTATTGCTCATCAGTTACGAAGCAATCAACTGCCGCAACACATAATGCAGAATCCCTCCGGACTTGAAGTACTCCACCTCATTCAACGTATCGATGCGGCACAACACCTCGATCTTCTCGCGGCTGCCGTCTTCGCGGGTGATGACCAGCGTCAGGTTCATCCGTGGCGTCAGCTCGACGCCGGTCAAGCCAAGGATGTCGAGGGTTTCACTGCCGTTGAGCTTCAGGCTCTTGCGGTTCTGATCCAGCTTGAATTGTAACGGCAGCACGCCCATGCCCACCAGGTTGGAGCGGTGAATCCGTTCGAAGCTTTCGGCGACGACCGCTTTCACCCCCAGCAGGTTGGTGCCCTTGGCCGCCCAGTCGCGACTCGAGCCGGTGCCGTATTCCTGGCCGGCGATCACCACCAGCGGCGTGCCCGAAGCCTGATAGCGCATGGCGGCGTCGTAGATCGACATTTTTTCCCCGGTGGGAATGTAGCGGGTGTTGCCGCCTTCTTCGCCGCCGAGCATTTCGTTGCGTATGCGAATGTTGGCGAAGGTGCCGCGCATCATTACTTCATGGTTGCCACGCCGCGAGCCGTAGGAATTGAAGTCCCGCGGTTCCACGCCTTTGTCGCGCAGGTATTGCCCTGCCGGGCTGTCGACCTTGATGTTGCCGGCCGGGGAGATGTGGTCGGTGGTCACCGAGTCGCCGAGCAGTGCGAGGATCCTGGCGCCGCTGACATCCTTGACCACGGGTGCTGGGCCGCCGATGTCGTCGAAGAACGGCGGGTGCTGGATGTAAGTCGAGTCGTCCTGCCAGACATAGGTCGCCGCCTGCGGAACCTTGATCGCCTGCCATTGTTCGTCACCGGCAAACACTTCGGCGTACTCCTTGTGGAACATGGCGGTGTTGACCTGATTCACGGCGTCGGCAATTTCCTTGCTGCTTGGCCAGATGTCCCTCAGGTACACCGGTTTGCCGTCCTTGCCATCGCCAAGCGGCTCGCGGCTGAGGTCGGTGCGCACCGTGCCGGCCAGCGCATAGGCCACCACCAGCGGCGGGGAGGCCAGCCAGTTGGTTTTCACCAATGGATGCACCCGGCCTTCGAAGTTGCGATTGCCCGAGAGCACGGAGGCCACGGTGAGGTCGGCTTGCTGGATGGCTTTCTCTATGGGCTCCGACAGCGGCCCCGAGTTGCCGATGCAAGTGGTGCAGCCATAGCCGACCAGGGCAAAGCCCAATTCATCGAGGTACTGGGTCAGGCCGGCCGCCTTGTAGTAGTCGGTGACCACTTTCGAGCCGGGGGCCAGCGAGCTCTTCACCCAGGGTTTGCGTTTCAGGCCTTTTTCCACGGCCTTCTTCGCCACCAGCCCGGCGGCCATCATCACGCTGGGGTTGGAGGTGTTGGTGCAGGAGGTGATCGCGGCGATGACCACGGCGCCGTTTTTCAGGCGATAGGTCTGGCCTTCGTAATCGTAATCCGCTTCGCCGGCCATATCGGCATTGCCGACGGCAACACCACCACCGCCTTCACTTTCCAGGCGGCCTTCTTCCTTGCTGGTGGGCTTGAATTGCAGGTCGGTGAAGTCGCTGAACGCTTGCGCGACATTCGGCAGCGTCACCCGGTCCTGCGGGCGTTTCGGCCCTGCGAGGCAGGCTTCGACGCTGCCCATGTCCAGCGCCAGGCTGTCGGTGAACACCGGTTCCTGGCCGGGCAGGCGCCACAGGCCCTGGGCCTTGCTGTAGGCCTCGACCAGTTGCACCGTTTCCAGGGTCCGGCCGGACAGGCGCAGGTATTCCAGCGTGATGTCGTCCACCGGGAAGAAACCGCAAGTGGCGCCGTATTCCGGGGCCATGTTGGCGATGGTCGCGCGGTCGGCCAGGGGCAGGTCGGCAAGGCCGTCGCCGTAGAATTCGACGAATTTGCCCACCACGCCTTTCTTGCGCAGCATCTGGGTCACGGTCAGCACCAGGTCGGTGGCGGTGATGCCTTCCTTGAGCTTGCCGGTGAGTTTGAAACCGATGACTTCGGGAATCAGCATCGACACCGGTTGCCCGAGCATCGCTGCTTCCGCCTCGATACCGCCGACACCCCAGCCAAGCACGCCGAGGCCATTGATCATGGTGGTGTGGGAATCGGTGCCAACCAGAGTGTCCGGGAAGGCGTAAGTGCGGTCGTCCTCGTCCTTGGTCCAGACCGTGCGGCCGAGGTATTCAAGATTCACCTGGTGGCAGATCCCGGTGCCCGGCGGCACCACGCTGAAATTGTCGAAGGCGCTCTGGCCCCAGCGCAGGAACGCATAGCGCTCGCCATTGCGCTGCATTTCAATGTCGACGTTCTGCTCGAAGGCGCTGCTGCTGGCGAACTTGTCGACCATCACCGAGTGGTCGATCACCAGGTCCACCGGCGACAGCGGGTTGATCCGTTGCGGATTGCCGCCAGCCTTGGCCATCGCCGCGCGCATCGCGGCCAGGTCGACCACCGCCGGCACGCCGGTGAAGTCCTGCATCAGCACCCGCGCGGGGCGGTACTGGATCTCGCGGTCGGAACGACGCTCCTTGAGCCACGCGGCCAGTGCCTTGAGGTCGGCACCGGTGACGGTTTTTTCGTCCTCCCAGCGCAGCAGGTTTTCCAGCAGGACTTTCAACGACATCGGCAACTTGTCCAGATCACCCAGGCTTTTGGCGGCCTCGGGCAGGCTGAAGTAGTGGTAGGTCTTGTTGCCGACTTGCAGGGTCTTGAGCGTATTCAGGCTATCGAGGGACGGCATTGCAATCACTCCTTTGAGTCCACACGGCTACGGACTGAGGGGATGGGCAGAACATTAAACCTAGCTCTGTTTTCAGTAGCTGGCTAATAACCGGGCTCTATCGGCAAGCTCCAGCTTCCGATCTCGGCTATCATGCGCCGGTTTTCGTGACAGGCTTTGCTTCAGGGCAAGCGGTCTCTCTTTGTGGGAGCGAGCCTGCTCGCGATGGACGTTAACGATAACGCGTGTTTCCTGAATAAACGCGCCGCCCTTGAGTCCATCGCGAGCAGGCTCGCTCCTACAGGGTCCAGGAGTATTAATGAACACCCTCTTTATGCATTGCCGGCCGGGCTTCGAAGGCGAAGTCTGTTCCGAGATTTCCGACCTCGCCGCGCGCTTGAACGTGGCCGGTTATGCCAAGGCCAAGGCCGCCACGGCTTGCGCCGAATTCGTCTGCACCGAAGAAGACGGCGCCGAGCGCCTGATGCGCGGGCAGCGTTTTGCCGAGCTGATCTTCCCGCGCCAATGGGCCCGGGGGATTTTCATCGATCTGCCGGAAACCGACCGCATCAGCGTGATCCTTGCGCATATGGCGGACTTTCCTCTGTGCGGCAGCCTGTGGCTGGAAATGGTCGACACCAACGACGGCAAGGAACTGTCGAACTTCTGCAAGAAATTCGAAGTGCACCTGCGCAAGGCGCTGATGGCGGCCGGCAAGCTGGTGGAAGATGCCCACAAGCCGCGTTTGCTGCTGACGTTCAAGAGCGGCCGTGAAGTGTTCATGGGCCTGGCGGAGTCGTACAACTCGGCGATGTGGCCGATGGGCATTCCCCGTTTGAAGTTCCCCCGCGAGGCGCCGAGCCGCTCGACCCTGAAGCTGGAAGAGGCCTGGCACCACTTCATCCCGCGCGACCAGTGGGACGAGCGCCTGCATGGCGACATGACCGGTGTTGACTTGGGGGCCGCCCCTGGTGGCTGGACCTGGCAACTGGTCAACCGTGGCATGCTGGTCACGGCCATCGACAACGGCCCGATGGCCGAAAGCCTGATGGACACCGGTCTGGTGCAGCACTTGATGGCTGACGGTTTCACCTTCAAGCCCAAGCAACCGGTGGACTGGATGGTCTGCGACATCGTCGAGAAGCCGGCGCGCAACGCCGCGATGCTGGAAGAGTGGATCGGCGACGGCCATTGCCGCGAGGCGGTGGTCAATCTCAAGCTGCCGATGAAACAGCGCTATGCCGAAGTGAAGCGTTTGCTCGAGCGCATTGCCGATGGCTTCAAGGCCCGGGGTATCAAGGTCGAGATTGGCTGCAAGCAGCTGTACCACGACCGCGAGGAAGTGACCTGCCATTTGCGCCGACTGGACGTGAAGAAACCCAAGTCCCGCTGAAACACCGCAATCCCCTGTAGGAGCGAGCCTGCTCGCGATGGACCTGAGAGCACCACGGGGTGTCAGGTCTCCCGCGTCATCGTTGACGACCATCGCGAGCAGGCTCGCTCCTACAAGGGTACGGCGTTATGCCACAGATGACGTTACACCCGGCAATGCGCGACAATGCCGGCCAGCTTCAGGAGTGAATCATGAGTGAAATGCTTGATACGCCGGTAGACGGCACCCTCGACGCCACCGGCCTCAATTGCCCCGAGCCGGTGATGATGCTGCACCAGCACATTCGTGATCTGGTGCCCGGCGGCCTGCTCAAGGTGATCGCCACTGACCCGTCGACCCGTCGCGATATTCCCAAGTTCTGTGTGTTTCTCGACCATGAACTGGTGGCACAGCACGAAGATGAGGGCACCTACCTCTACTGGATTCGCAAGAAGTCTGTTTAAGCAACAACCCCCCTGTAGGAGCGAGCTTGCTCGCGAAGATAACGAAGGCGCCGTTGGGCATCTGGTTTTTGCGCGTTATCGTTCACGACCTTCGCGAGCAAGCTCGCTCCTACAGGGTTGTGGCGCTCAACCCTGGCTGTTACGAATCCGCCGGCGCGCACTGAGCGTCAGTCGGATCGACAGCATCAGCGCCGCACAGCTCAAGCCGGCAATCAACCCTTCCCACAGCCCGCTCGGGCCGCTGGCCGGACCGAACCAATCGGTCAGTCCCAGCACGTAGCCGACCGGCAGGCCGATGCCCCAATAGGCGAACAAGGTCAGGATCATCGTCACCCGAGTGTCCTGGTACCCACGCAGCGCACCGGCGCAGATCACCTGGATGGCATCGGAAAACTGATACAGCGCGGCATACACAATCAACATCGACGCAATCTGGATCACGGCCTTGTCAGGCGTGTAGATCGAGGCGATAGGTTCGCGCAGGAGCAGGATCAGTGCCGCCGAGAACGCCGCGAACACCAGTGCCGCGCCGAGCCCGACCTTCGCCGCGAAGCGCGCCTGCCAGGGATTGCCGGCCCCCAGTGCCTGGCCGACCCGCACGGTCACCGCCATGCCCAGCGAGTAAGGAATCATGAACAGCAACGAGCTGATATTCAGGGCGATTTGATGCCCTGCCACCACGGTGGAGCCGAGACTGCCGATCAACAGGGCGATGACCGCGAAGATGCTGGACTCGGCGAAGACGGCGATACCGATCGGCAGGCCAATGCTGACCAGGCGCTTGATCACGGCCCATTTCGGCCGGTCGAAGCGCACCAGCACACGGGTGCGGGCATAGAACGGGGCCCAGAAGGTCCAGCCGGCCATGCTCAACGCCATGAACCACATCACGATGCCGCTGGCCCAGCCGCAACCGACGCCGCCCAGGGCCGGTGCGCCGAAATGGCCATAGATCAACGTGTAGTTCAGCGGGATGTTCAGCAGTAGCCCGCACAAGCCAATGACCATGCTCGGGCGGGTCCGACCCATGCCATCGCTGTAGCAGCGCAGCACGTAATAGAACGCCATGCCCGGCAAGCCGAAGGCGATTCCGTGCAGGTAACCCATGCTCGGCTCGATCAATTGCGGATCGACTTTCATCCAGTGCAGGATCGGTTCGGCGCCGAGCAACAGGCCGCTGCCGATCAACCCGACACACAATGCGAGCCACAGTGCCTGGCGTACCAGCGGGCCGATTTCGTCAAACTGCCCGGCGCCAAAGCGTTGCGCGACCTTGGGTGTGGTTGCCAGCAGGACGCCGGACATCAACAGGTAGACCGGAATCCAGATCGAGTTGCCCAGGGCCACCGATGCCAGGTCCCGTGGGCTGACGCGGCCAGCCATCACCGCATCGACGAAGCCCATGGCCGTGGTGGCCAGTTGCGCGATCATGATCGGCAGGGCCAGGCCGAGCAGGCCCTTGAGTTCCAGGCGAACCGGGGTCGTGCGTGGGGCGGCGGTAGTGTCAGTCACGGAATTCACAAGCGAAGCGTCCAGAGGTTTTGATGCGCAGGGCTGCGCATTCTACGCGTTGACGCTTCGGTCAGGAAAAGACTGTGTTGGGTATTTGTAATCGCTCCGCTCTCCCTGTAGGAGCGAGCTCGCTGGCGATGGATGTGAGGGCACCGCGTTCATTCAGGCAGCCCTCGTTATCGTTAACGCCCATCGCGAGCATGCTCGCTCCTACACAGAGATGAATTCTGCGCCTACACTGCCAACCCGCCAAAGGAGCCTGCCATGCTGATTGTTGCCGACGAAAATATCCCTCTGCTCGATGCCTTCTTCGAAGGCTTCGGTGAAATCCGCCGGGTACCGGGTCGCGCCATCGACCATGCCACGGTCGAGCAGGCCGATGTGCTGTTGGTGCGCTCGGTGACCAACGTCAATCGCGCGCTGCTCGAGGGCAGCAAGGTGCGCTTTGTCGGTACGTGCACCATCGGCACCGATCATCTGGACCTGAATTACTTTCAGCAGGCCGGTATCACCTGGTCCAGTGCGCCGGGCTGCAATGCCCGTGGTGTGGTCGACTATGTGCTCGGCAGTCTGCTGACCCTGGCCGAAATCGAGGGTGTCGACCTGACCCGGCGTACCTACGGCGTGGTCGGTGCCGGCGAAGTGGGTGGACGCCTGGTCAAGGTATTGCAAGGCCTGGGCTGGAAGGTGCTGGTGTGCGATCCGCCACGGCAAACTGCGGAAGGTGGAGACTACGTCAGCCTCGAGCAGATCATCGACGAGTGCGACGTCATCAGTCTGCACACGCCATTGACTAAACAGGGTCAGCAATCGACCTGGCATTTGTTCGATGAAAAACGCCTGAACCAGCTCAGGTCCGGCACCTGGCTGATTAATGCCAGTCGCGGGCCGGTGGTCAACAATGCAGCGCTGCGCGACGTGCTGCTGGAGCGCGAAGACCTGCAAGCGGTGCTCGATGTCTGGGAAGGCGAGCCTGAAGTCGATGTGGCGCTGGCCGAACTCTGCGTGCTGGCAACGCCACACATTGCCGGTTACAGCCTCGACGGCAAGCAGCGGGGCACCGCGCAGGTTTATCAGGCCTATTGCGATTTCATTGGGCAGCCAGCCCGGGTCAGCCTGGGCGATTTGCTGCCGGCGCCGTGGCTGTCGCACGTGACCCTCAATGCGCAAAGCGACCCGGCCTGGGCGTTGGCGATGCTGTGCCGTGGCGTGTATGACCCGCGACGTGACGATGCGGACTTCCGTCGCAGTCTTGTCGGCAGTGTCAGCGAGCAACGAGCGGCATTTGATGTGTTGCGCAAGAATTATCCTTCGCGCCGTGAGATCGACGGATTGCAGGTGCGGATCGAGGGGGATGCGCCTGAGTTGCAGAGGATTGTGGCGGCGTTGGGGGCAACGGCAGCCTGATAGACCGCGGTGGCCCCTTCGCGAGCAAGCCCGCTCCCACACAGGATCTATATGCACCACAAATCCCATGTAGGAGCGAGCCCTGCTCGCGATGGTCGTCAACGATGACGCGGGAAACCTGACACCCCGTGGTGCTCTCAGGTTCATCGCGAGCAAGCTCGCTCCTACAAAGAGGGGGTAATTGCCTTTTTTGCCGGCCATAAAAAACCCGGCCAACAATGGGCCGGGTCAAGAAGACGGTGGCTATATCACTTTTGTTCGGCAGGTTTGACCAATCGCTTATCCAGTTCGCTGCAAGCTTTCTGGATCATTTCTTCAGTGATCGGTACTTCGCGACCCTGCTCGTCAATAATCGAGCAACCCAGAGACTGGTCTGGTTGCGTGCGGATCACTTGAATCTTGTCATCGCTGCTGTGTTGCAAGGACATGGCCTGTCTCCTCATCAGGTTGTTAGCTTACTGTAGAACCGCCAGGTGACCGGGCTATGACAACTCCCTGCGATCTTTCCGGGGGGACAGAACCAGTCCAGCAGAAATGCCTTCGCGTGGCTACCCGAACTTTAGACCAATAGTGTCTAGCCTCTAGTGTTGGCGGACATAATTAACCCGACTCATTGTGATTTACAGCAAGCCACCCCATTGAGCGGTATAGGCTGACCCTAATGACTGCCTTGTCCAGGATGATTACGATGCTCTCTGCCCGTCACCGCCGTGCCATTCGCCTGGCCAGTCGCTTCATCGCGCCATATCGCTGGCAGGCCTTTGGCGCCTTGCTGGCGTTGATCGTCACCGCTGGCATCACCTTGTCCATGGGGCAAGGCATCCGCCTGCTGGTGGACGAGGGGTTCATGACCCAGTCACCGCATCTGCTCAATCAGTCCATCGGTCTGTTCATGTTACTGGTGGCGGGATTGGCGATCGGAACCTTTGCACGGTTTTACCTGGTGTCGTGGATCGGCGAGCGCTGCGTCGCCGATATCCGCCGCAACGTGTTCAATCATCTGATTTACCTGCACCCGGGGTTTTACGAAGACAATCGCAGCTCGGAAATCCAGTCCCGCCTGACCGCCGACACCACGCTGCTGCAATCGGTCATCGGTTCTTCGCTGTCATTGTTCCTGCGCAATTTGCTGATGGTGATCGGTGGGATCGTCCTGCTGTTCATCACTAACCCCAAACTCACCAGCATCGTGGTGGTTGCCTTGCCCCTGGTGATCGCGCCGATCCTGATTTTCGGACGCCGGGTGCGTAACCTCTCACGCCTGAGTCAGGACCGGATTGCCGATATCGGCAGTTATGTGTCCGAAACCCTGGGGCAGATCAAGACCGTGCAGGCCTACAACCATCAGGCCCAGGACGAGCGACGGTTTGCCGTGACGGTGGAAGAGGCGTTCAACACCGCGCGCAAGCGCATCTTCCAGCGGGCCTGGCTGATTACCCTGGTGATCGTGTTGGTCTTGGGTGCGGTCGGGGTGATGCTCTGGGTTGGTGGCATGGACGTCATCGCCGGGCGAATTTCCGCTGGCGAGCTGGCGGCGTTCGTGTTCTACAGCCTGATTGTCGGCAGCGCGTTCGGTACGTTGAGCGAAGTGATTGGCGAGTTGCAGCGGGCAGCCGGCGCGGCCGAGCGGATTGCCGAGTTGCTGCGTTCGGAAAACATCATCCTGCCGCCGGTGGCGGGCGCGGTGAAGCTGCCGGAGCGGGTCAATGGCCAACTACAACTGCACAATGTGCGTTTTTCCTACCCGTCGCGGCCGGAAAATTATGCTGTCGACGGGTTGAGCCTGACCGTCAATGCCGGTGAGACGCTGGCGCTGGTCGGACCATCGGGGGCCGGAAAATCCACGGTGTATGACTTGCTGCTGCGTTTTTACGACCCGGCCGAGGGGCGCATCCTGCTCGATGGCGTGCCGTTGACTCAACTCGACCCGCTGGACCTGCGTCGCTGTTTTGCCCTGGTGTCGCAAACCCCGGCGATGTTTTTCGGCAGCATTGAAGAAAACATTCGCTACGGCAATCCGCAGGCGACGTTGGCCGAGGTACAGGAAGCGGCAAAAGTCGCTTACGCCCATGACTTTATCGAAGCCATGCCCAATGGTTACCAGACTCATCTGGGGGACGGCGGCCTCGGCTTGTCCGGCGGCCAGCGCCAACGCCTGGCCATTGCCCGTGCGCTGCTGGTGGACGCGCCGATCCTGCTCCTGGACGAAGCCACCAGCGCCCTTGACGCCCAAAGCGAACACCTGATCCAGCAGGCGCTGCCGACACTGATGAAAAACCGGACCACCCTGGTGATCGCCCATCGCCTGGCCACGGTGAAAAACGCCGACCGAATTGCGGTGATGGACCAGGGGAAACTGGTGGCGGTGGGCACGCATCTGGAGCTGATTGCCAGCAATGCGTTGTATGCGCGGTTGGCGGCGCTGCAGTTCAGTGATGGATTGATTAACGCCGGGGAACTCTTGTAGGAGCGAGCCTGCTCGCGATGGTCGTCAACGATGACGCGGGATGCCTGACACCCAGCGGCACTCTAATGTCCATCGGGAGCAGGCTCGCTCCTGCAGTGATCATTGATCGTCGAAATACCGCTCATGCCAATCCACGATCGGCTGCGGTGAGTTGAGCTTCTCGCCATAGATCACCGAATACGACAGCACGTTTTGCACGTATTGGCGGGTTTCGTCGAACGGAATGCTTTCCACCCACACGTCGAAACTCAAGTGATCGGCACCGCGCAGCCATTGGCGCACTCGGCCCGGGCCGGCGTTGTAGGCGGCGGAGGCGAGGACGCGGTTGCCGTTGAACTGGCTGTGCACCTGGCTCAGGTATGCGGCGCCGAGCTGGATGTTCTTGTCCGGGTTGAACAGTTGCTGTGGCGAGCTATAGGGAATGCTGAACTTGCGTGCGGTTTCCTTGGCGGTGGCGGGCATCAGTTGCATCAGGCCCGAGGCGCCGACCCCGGAGCGGGCATCTTCCATGAAGGCGCTTTCCTGGCGAGTGATGGCGAACGCCCAGCTCGGATGCAGGCCGCGATTCTTCGCTTCACGCACCAGCGTGTTGCGGTGGGCCATCGGGAAACGGATATCCAGATCGTCCCAGTACTGCGCCTGGCTGATGGTGCGAATGGCCGGGAAGTACCATTTCAGGTCGTAGGCCAGTTTGGCCTGGGCGACCATTTCGTCGCGGCTGAAGTGACGGCTGACGTGGTACCACTCGCGGCGCCCGTCGACGATTTGCCCGCGAGCGTGGAACTCCAGGGCACGACGTATGCCGGGGGTGTTGCGCACTTTGTTGATCAGCGCCTGGCTCATCACCAGCGGCTTGTTGTTCAGCGAATAGGGTGACTGCGAGCGATCCGCCGCGAGGAACCCATAAAAGTCGCGCTCACGAGCCACGCTTCGATAAAGGGTCTGGGCTTCCGGGTTCTGCGGTTGCGCCAGCTCCAGGGTGCGGGCCTGCCAGTAACGCCAGCGGTTGGTGGTGGCCAGGTCCTGGGGCAGGCGGCGGGTCAACTGATAGGCATCGTCCCAGCGTGCCAGGCGCAGGAGCAGGCGCAAGCGCCATTCGGAAACCGTGTTGTCGCGCAGTTCCGGATCGTATTTGGTCATGACGTCCAGGGCTCGACTGTCGAAACGTTTGGCGAGGGTCAGCCCGATTTCCCGGGCGATCGCCACTTTTTCATCCCGGGAGAAATGCATGCTGCTGGCGTAACCGTCGAGCAGGTTCATGGCCCTGTCCGGGTCCTGACGAGCCAGGCGGCGCAGGCCGAGGCTGACCACATCGGACATGGCTTCATCGGCCGGGGTGAAGCGTGACGGCTGGTTGAGCAGTTCCGGTTTCTGCTCCACGTCCACCAGCAAGCGACCGCGAGGGGCGAGGGTGGTCATGCCGTTGATCAGGCTGTTGGCCAGGGGGTAGTTGCGTGCCTGGGCGGCGAGTTTCGCGCGTTCCCAGCGTTTTTGCTCGGTCAACTGGCCATCGGCGGCCCACATGCCGAACAGGGCATCGCAGGCTTCGGGCTGGGATTTACCGGTCAGCCAGAGCTTTTCAGTGTTGGCGTAACCTTCGGCTTTGAGGTTGTGGCTGATCTGGTACTGCGCATTCAGGCAGTCCAGTTCGGTGAAGTTCATTTTCGGGTCGTAGTACTTGACGAAGGTCGCCCAGTCGCCCCGTTCCGCCAGCCAACGCAACCAACGCAACTTCATCCAGTTGGCCTGGGGCAGGTCGCCGTGTTCGGCGAGGAATTTCTCGATTTCGGCGTTGCTCGCGGTTTTCAGGCGCGCTGTCAGCTCGTCGTACGCCAGGTAGGGTTCCAGCGGATAATCGGCGAGGGCCTGGCTGTAACGGAAATACGGGCCGCTATCGCCCTTGGCCAGGGCGCGCTTGGCTTCATCGTAATACTGGCGTTGGGTGGACAGGTCCACCGCCTGGGCGGATTGAACGGCAGCGGCAGACAGTAAAAAAGCAGATAAAAGATTGAAAAGGCGACTGCGCATGAGACGTCCGGGCAGAGAAAAATCATGACAAGCGCGGGCCAGGCCCGCGCTGAATTGTCTGTAGCTTAGCCTTTTGCCAGCAGCCGGTGAAAGCTTTGCGGGTCTTCCCGCATCAGTTCGCAACATTTGTCATGCAGAGTGCTACGAGAGTGAAATTGCCGGCCTTCTGAAGCCTCAAGTCAGGTAGAATGCGCGCCCGGTTTTTGGAGAAGCTCATGACCCTGCTCAAATTCAGCGATGTGTCCCTTGCTTTCGGCGCTATGCCGTTGTTGGACAAGGTGTCCTGGCAGATCGCCCGTGGTGAGCGGGTGTGCATCATCGGCCGCAACGGCACTGGCAAGTCCAGCATGATGAAGCTCGTCAAGGGCGACCAGAAGCCCGATGACGGCTCCGTTTGGCGCGCACCCGGGCTCAAGATCGGCGAATTGCCGCAAGAATTGCCGGTGGCCGACGAGCGGACAGTGTTCGACGTGGTGGCCGAAGGCCTGGACGGCGTTGGCGCCTTGCTCGCCGAATATCACCACCTGAGCCAGAACATCGTCACTGACGCCGATCTGGACAAGCTGATGCACGTCCAGCACGACCTCGAAGCCCGCGATGGCTGGCGCTTGCAGACCCTCGTCGACAGCACTTTGAGCCGCCTGCAACTGCCGGCCGACAAGACCCTCGCCGAGTTGTCCGGCGGCTGGCGTCGTCGCGTCCTGCTGGCCCAGGCCCTGGTGTCCGAGCCGGACCTGCTGCTGCTCGACGAACCGACCAACCACCTGGACATCGGTGCCATCGCCTGGCTTGAAGAGGCGCTGAAGGATTTCCAGGGCGCCGTGCTGTTCATCACGCACGACCGTTCTTTCCTGCAGAACCTGGCAACCCGCATCCTCGAACTGGATCGCGGCGGCCTGATCGACTGGAACGGCGACTACGCCAGTTTCCTTGTGCACAAGGAAGCCGCGTTGGCGGCCGAGGAGACCGCCAACGCGCTGTTCGACAAGCGCCTGGCCCAGGAAGAAGTGTGGATTCGCCAGGGCATCAAGGCCCGTCGCACCCGTAACGAAGGTCGTGTACGTGCGCTCAAAGCCTTGCGTGTCGAGCGCAGCGAGCGTCGTGAGCGTACCGGCAAGGCCAATATCCAGCTGGAAACCGCCGACAAGTCCGGCAAGCAGGTCATGGTCCTTGATAACGTGAGTTTCGCTCACCCGGACGGTCCGTTCCTGATCAAGGACTTCTCCATGGTGCTGCAGCGCGGCGACCGTATCGGTCTGCTCGGCGCCAACGGTACCGGCAAGACCACCCTGCTGAAGCTGATGCTCAGCGGCTTGCAGCCGACCAGCGGCAAAGTGGAAGAGGGCACCCGGATCGATGTCGCCTACTTCGACCAGTTGCGCCATCAGCTGGATCTGGAAAAAACCGTGATCGACAACGTGGCCGAAGGTCGCGACTTCATCGATATCGACGGCCAGAGCCGCCACGTGCTGAGCTACCTCGGCGACTTCCTGTTCAGCCCGCAGCGTGCCCGCACGCCAGTCAAGGCGCTTTCGGGTGGTGAGCGTGCCCGTCTGTTGCTGGCCAAGCTGTTCAGCAAGCCGGCGAACCTGCTGGTACTCGACGAACCGACCAACGACCTCGACGTCGAAACCCTCGAGCTGCTGGAAGAGGTCTTGCTGACCTTCAACGGCACCGTACTGATGGTCAGCCACGACCGGGCATTCCTCGACAACGTGGTCACCAGTACCCTGGTCTTCGAAGGTGAAGGCAAGGTTCGCGAGTACGTCGGTGGCTACCAGGACTGGCTGCGCCAGGGCGGCTCGCCGCGTCTGCTGGGCGTGACCGAGAGCAAGTCCGGCAAGGCAGACCTGAACTCCGCGGTGGTGAAGGCCGAGCCTGCGCCGGTTGCGGCAGCTGTCGAAGCGCCAGTGGCGAAGAAAAAGCTCAGCTACAAATTGCAGCGCGAACTGGAGGCGTTGCCGGGGCAGATCGAGGCCATGGAGCAGCAGATTGCCGCCGTTGAAGCACAGATGGCGGATGCCGGCTTCTATCAGCGTCCGGCGGCCGAAACGGCTGCGGTGATTGCTCAGCTGGAGCAGTTGCAGGCTGAACTCGACATCATGGTCGAGCGTTGGGCCGAGCTGGATGCCTGATTGATCCGGTAACAAAAAAAGCCCGGCGTTCAGTGATGAACGCCGGGCTTTTCATATGAAATGCAATCCCCCTGTAGGAGCGAGCCTGCTCGCGATGAACCTGAGAGCGCCACGGGGTGTCAGGCTGCCCGCGTCATCGTTGACGACCATCGCGAGCAGGCTCGCTCCTACAGGGGGGTGTTGTCAGCTTTTGTTTTGCAGGCGCACCGCCAGCACATCGCAAGGCGCGCCATGCAGCACGTCATTGGCGGTGGAGCCCAGCAACAGTGCCAGACCATGCCGGCCATGGCTGCCCACCACGATCAGGTCGCAGGTTTGCTCCTTGGCCAGATGGTGGATCTCCTGGCGTGGCTGGCCGTAGGTCAGGTGGCTGTATTCCCTGGAGAGCTCCGGGTATTTCAGGATCAAGCGGTCAAGGCGCTCCTTGGCCTGATCGAACTGCTGCTGTTGCAGTTGTGACAGGTCCATTGGCACGTCGCCGCCGAAGGCCATCGCCATCGGCTCGACAATGTGCACCAGCGACAATTTCGCACCGTTGCTCACCGACAGTTCGCGAGCGCGGTGAATCACAGGGTCGCACTCTTCGGTCAGATCTACAGCGACCAGAATATGGTTGTAGGGCATGAGGTGCTCCTCCTGAGGGATGCAATATTGGTAAGTATGGCTGGTTTCAAGCGCATTGGTTCCAAAGTGACACAATGGGCTCATTCAAATTCGGGAGTACAGATATGACGGTCTGGATAGTGGTGTCAATCCTGCTGGTGGTGCTGAGTCCGCTGGCATGGTTGCGGCCGTCGCGAGTTCAGAGCGGGCGCATCGCCTTGCGGATGGAGGCTCGGCGCATCGGGCTGGCCATGCAATTGGCGCCTCAGGAGTGGCCGCACTGGCTCAGCCAGGAGCCGCCGAGCCCCTGCGCCCAGTACCATCGTCCTCGACGTGGCAATCAGCCGGCGTGCTGGAGTTACTGGCAAAAATCACCGGGTGTCTGGGTCAATCAATGGCAGGAAATCTGTGAAGACAGGGCACTGCTCGATCATTTCGAAAAATTGCCGGCCAACGTCTACAAAGTCGAGGCGGACAAGCAAATGATCACGTTGTACTGGGGCGAGAAGGGCGAGGCTGAGGTGTTGCAGCAGATCGACGCCACCCTCAAAGCCCTCGCCTGAAACCCGACCCCCCTGTAGGAGCGAGCCTGCTCGCGATGAACCTGAGAGCGCCGCGGGGTGCCAGGCTTCCCGCGTCATCGTTGACGTCCATCGCGGGCAGGCTCGCTCCTACAGGTGTTTTTCGCAGGCAATAAAAAGCCCGACATTCATCATCGGGCTGGAGTTGGCCAGGCAGGCCGGTAAAAACGGTGTTGGCTGATCTTACGCTGGGCATTCGCCAAAAGCGTTCACAATTTTCCCCTGGGTTCCGCCAGCGTAGTTTGTTAAACACGGGCTGCAGCGAATTAGGGCGAACTTTCTAACAATTGATTCTATGAATGACCTTGCATGCTCAAGCGTGTTTAAGGTCTTCGCAGTACGGATATGACCGGAAAGTCGCGTTTCAACCCATGTTTCGGGCGATTGACAATTGTCGGAAATTCCGTGAAGGTGACGTACCCAAATCAAACGGGCGTATGAATTGAGCGTTTGTATTTCAGACCGCTCCTACAGAATCCCGACTATCGCGTTGGCGGGTGTGCCGGGGGAATGGGCGTAGCATTGACGATCAACGTCCTTGCCAAGCCATTCGCCTGCGTCCGACGTGTACTGTTCAGCTTCCATATCGTGGAGATCAGTTGATGATTTACGAAGGTAAAGCCATCACGGTTAAGGCTCTTGAAAGTGGCATCGTCGAACTGAAGTTCGACCTCAAGGGTGAGTCCGTCAACAAGTTCAACCGTCTAACCCTGAACGAACTGCGTCAGGCCGTAGACACCATCAAGGCAGATGCTTCGATCAAGGGCGTGATCGTCAGCAGTGGCAAGGACGTGTTCATCGTCGGCGCCGACATCACCGAATTTGTCGACAACTTCAAGCTGCCGGATGCAGAACTTGTTGCTGGCAACCTCGAAGCCAACAAGATTTTCAGCGATTTCGAAGACCTCAACGTCCCGACCGTCGCCGCGATCAATGGCATCGCGTTGGGTGGCGGTCTGGAAATGTGCCTGGCGGCGGACTACCGCGTCATGTCCACCAAGGCCAAGATCGGTCTGCCGGAAGTCAAGCTGGGCATCTACCCGGGCTTCGGCGGTACTGTGCGCCTGCCGCGCCTGATCGGTGCCGACAACGCCATCGAATGGATCGCCGCCGGCAAGGAAAACCGTCCTGAAGACGCGCTGAAAGTCGGCGCCGTCGACGCCGTGGTTGCTCCTGAGCAACTGCAGGATGCCGCACTGGAACTGATCAAGCGCGCCATCTCCGGCGAGTTCGACTACAAGGCCAAGCGCCAGCCGAAGCTGGAAAAGCTGAAGCTGAACGCCATCGAACAAATGATGGCTTTCGAAACCGCCAAGGGTTTCGTGGCCGGCCAGGCTGGTCCGAACTACCCGGCGCCGGTTGAAGCGATCAAGACCATCCAGAAAGCCGCGAACTTCGGTCGCGACAAGGCGCTGGAAATTGAAGCTGCAGGTTTCGTCAAACTGGCCAAGACCTCTGCTGCGCAGAGCCTGATCGGCTTGTTCCTGAACGATCAGGAACTGAAGAAAAAGGCCAAGGCCTACGACGAAATCGCCAAGGACGTGAAGCAGGCCGCCGTACTGGGCGCCGGCATCATGGGTGGCGGTATCGCCTATCAGTCGGCTTCCAAAGGCACGCCGATCCTGATGAAGGACATCAACGAGCACGGTATCGAGCAGGGGCTGGCCGAAGCCGCCAAACTGCTGGTCGGCCGCGTTGATAAAGGTCGCATGACCGCCGCGAAAATGGCTGAAGTGCTCAACGGCATCCGTCCAACCCTGTCGTACGGCGACTTCGGTCACGTGGACTTGGTGGTCGAAGCGGTCGTCGAGAACCCGAAGGTCAAGCAAGCGGTACTGGCCGAAGTTGAAGACAAGGTCAAGGAGGACACCATCCTGGCGTCCAACACCTCGACCATTTCCATCACCTTGCTGGCCAAGGCCCTCAAGCGTCCGGAAAACTTCGTCGGCATGCACTTCTTCAACCCGGTGCACATGATGCCGCTGGTGGAAGTGATCCGTGGCGAGAAGTCCAGCGAGCTGGCTGTTGCCACCACCGTTGCCTACGCCAAGAAAATGGGCAAGAACCCGATCGTGGTCAATGACTGCCCGGGCTTCCTGGTCAACCGCGTCCTGTTCCCGTACTTCGGCGGTTTCGCCAAGCTGGTCAGCGCCGGTGTGGACTTCGTCCGTATCGACAAGATCATGGAAAAATTCGGCTGGCCTATGGGCCCGGCGTACCTGATGGACGTGGTCGGCATCGACACCGGTCACCACGGTCGTGACGTGATGGCTGAAGGCTTCCCGGACCGCATGAAGGACGACCGTCGCTCGGCCGTCGACGTGCTCTACGAAGCCAAGCGCCTGGGCCAGAAGAACGGCAAGGGCTTCTACGCCTACGAGACCGACAAGAAAGGCAAGCAGAAGAAGGTTGCCGATCCTTCGGTACTGGAAGTGCTCAAGCCGATCGTTTACGAGCAGCGCGAAGTCACCGACGAAGACATCATCAACTGGATGATGATCCCGCTGTGCCTGGAAACCGTGCGTTGCCTGGAAGACGGCATCGTCGAAACCGCTGCCGAAGCCGACATGGGTCTGGTCTACGGTATTGGTTTCCCTCCATTCCGTGGCGGTGCGCTGCGTTACATCGATTCGATCGGTGTGGCAGAGTTCGTTGCCCTGGCTGACCAGTACGCTGATTTGGGCGCGCTGTACCACCCGACCGCGAAGCTGCGCGAAATGGCCAAGAACGGCCAGAGCTTCTTCGGTTAAGCGCCCCCAACTAGAGTGAGAGTGAACTTATGAGCTTGAATCCTAGAGACGTCGTGATTGTCGACTTCGGTCGTACTCCGATGGGCCGCTCCAAGGGCGGCATGCACCGCAACACCCGTGCCGAAGACATGTCGGCGCACCTGATCAGCAAACTGCTGGAACGTAACGTCAAGGTCGACCCGAACGAAGTCGAAGACGTGATCTGGGGCTGTGTGAACCAGACCCTGGAGCAGGGCTGGAACATCGCACGCATGGCGTCGCTGATGACCCAGATCCCGCACACTTCGGCCGGCCAGACCGTCAGCCGCCTGTGTGGCTCGTCCATGAGCGCTCTGCACACTGCCGCGCAAGCGATCATGACCGGCAACGGTGACGTTTTCGTGGTTGGTGGCGTCGAGCATATGGGTCACGTGAGCATGATGCACGGTGTCGATCCGAACCCGCACATGTCGCTGTACGCGGCGAAAGCCTCGGGCATGATGGGCCTGACCGCGGAAATGCTGGGCAAGATGCACGGCATCACTCGCGAGCAACAGGACGCTTTCGGCGTGCGCTCCCACCAACTCGCCCACAAGGCGACCGTGGAAGGCAAGTTCAAAGACGAAATCATCCCGATGCAGGGCTACGACGAGAACGGTTTCCTGAAAACCTTCGACTACGACGAAACCATTCGTCCGGAAACCACCCTGGAAAGCCTGGCGGCTCTGAAGCCGGCGTTCAATCCGAAGGGCGGCACCGTGACAGCCGGTACCTCGTCGCAGATCACCGATGGTGCCTCGTGCATGATCGTGATGTCGGCGCAGCGTGCGCAGGATCTGGGTATCCAGCCTCTGGCGGTGATTCGTTCGATGGCAGTGGCAGGTGTGGATCCGGCAATCATGGGCTATGGTCCAGTACCGGCCACACAAAAAGCACTGAAGCGCGCGGGTCTGGGCATTTCCGACATCGACTTCTTCGAGCTCAACGAAGCTTTCGCCGCACAGGCCCTGCCAGTGCTGAAAGATCTGAAAGTACTCGACAAGATGAACGAGAAGGTTAACCTGCACGGCGGCGCGATCGCCCTGGGCCACCCGTTCGGTTGCTCCGGTGCGCGTATCTCCGGCACTTTGCTCAATGTGATGAAGCAGAATGGCGGTACCTTCGGGGTAGCCACCATGTGCATTGGTCTCGGCCAAGGCATCTCCACCGTCTTCGAACGCGTTTAAGCGTCTCGTTGATGGAAGCCGGGGCCAAGTGCCCCGGTTTTTGTTTTTCCGGATTTATTTTTTTATTTTGAAAAAATTTGAGTGAGGGCCAAAGCATGCCGATACAACCTGGGCTCTACCAACATTACAAAGGTCCGCAGTACCGCGTATTCAGTGTTGCGCGGCATTCGGAAACCGAAGAAGAAGTGGTCTTCTACCAAGCCCTGTATGGCGATTACGGCTTTTGGGTGCGTCCCTTGAGCATGTTCCTGGAGTCCGTCGAGGTTGACGGCGAACAGGTGCCACGCTTTGCTTTGGTGCAGGCCGAACCGAGCGTTTTTCCGCAGCCATAAGGGGAGTGCGCGCAGAGCCCTGCGCTTGACCTCATCTTGTAGCCACTATATATAGCGGTGCCGCGTCAGGCGCCAACCGCCTTTCACTTCTCGAATTCAGGAATTTTCTGATCCATGGGCAAATCGCTGGTCATTGTGGAATCCCCGGCTAAGGCCAAGACCATCAACAAGTATTTGGGCAACGAATACGTGGTGAAGTCGAGTATCGGCCATATCCGAGACCTGCCCACCAGCGGTTCGGCTAGCGCCAGCAAAGAGCCAGCCGCCAAGCGCGGCAAGGCTGCTGCGGGTGAAGCGCCGGCACTGTCGCCGAAAGAAAAAGCGCGCAAGCAGCTGGTCGCGCGCATGGGTGTCGATCCGGATCATGGCTGGAAAGCCAAGTACGAGATCCTCCCGGGCAAGGAAAAAGTCATCGAAGAGCTGCGCCGGCTCGCCAAGGATGCTGACACCATCTATCTCGCAACCGACTTGGACCGCGAGGGGGAAGCCATTGCCTGGCACCTGCGCGAAGCCATCGGTGGTGACGACACCCGCTACAAGCGCGTGGTGTTCAACGAAATCACCAAGAAGGCGATTCAGGAAGCCTTCTCGAAACCAGGCGAGCTGGATATCGACCGCGTCAACGCCCAGCAGGCGCGTCGCTTCCTCGACCGCGTGGTGGGTTACATGGTTTCGCCGCTGCTGTGGGCCAAGATCGCTCGCGGTCTGTCCGCCGGTCGCGTGCAGTCGGTTGCCGTGAAGCTGGTGGTCGAGCGCGAACGTGAAATCCGCGCGTTCAACCCGGAAGAGTACTGGGAAGTTCACGCCGACCTCGGCACCGCAAAAGGCGCGACCGTGCGCTTCGACGTGGCCCGCGAGAAAGGCGAAGCCTTCAAGCCGCTCAATGAAACCCAGGCCATGGCCGCGCTGGAGAAGCTCAAGGCTTCCACCTACAGCATCGTCAAGCGCGAAGACAAACCGACCAGCAGCAAGCCGTCGGCACCCTTCATCACGTCCACCTTGCAGCAAGCCGCAAGCAATCGCCTGGGCTTCGGTGTGAAGAAGACCATGATGATGGCCCAGCGTCTTTACGAAGCTGGCTACATCACTTATATGCGTACCGACTCCACCAACCTTTCGGTTGATGCCGTGGCGATGGCGCGTGCCTATATTGAAGGCGAATTCGGCAAGAAATACCTGCCGGAAACCCCGAACGTCTACAGCAGCAAGGAAGGCGCACAAGAGGCTCACGAAGCGATTCGTCCGTCCGACGCCAATACCGAGCCAAGCAAGCTGTCGGGCATGGAGCGTGATGCTGAGCGCCTCTACGAGCTCATCTGGCGCCAGTTCCTCGCCTGCCAGATGCTGCCGGCGCAATACCTGTCGACCACGGTCACTGTCGGTGCCGGCGACTTCGAGCTGCGCGCCAAGGGCCGCATCCTGAAGTTCGACGGTTACACCCGCGTCATGCCGCAAATCGCCAAGCCAGGCGATGACGACGTACTGCCGGACATGGCCCAGGGCGACGCGATGAAGCTGATCAAGCTTGATCCGACCCAGCACTTCACCAAGCCGCCGGCGCGTTACTCGGAAGCCAGCCTGGTAAAAGAAATGGAAAAGCGCGGTATCGGTCGTCCTTCGACCTACGCGGCGATCATTTCGACCATTCAGGACCGCGGCTACGTGGCGCTGCACAACCGTCGTTTCTACTCGGAAAAGATGGGCGACATCGTCACCGAGCGTCTGGCCGAAAGCTTCTCCAACCTGATGGACTACGGCTTCACCGCCGGCATGGAAGAGCATCTCGATGACGTGGCCCAGGGCGAACGCGACTGGAAAAACGTGCTCGACGAGTTCTACGGCGACTTCAAGAAGAAACTCGAAGTAGCCGAAAGCCCGGAACACGGCATGCGGGCCAATCAGCCTGTCATGACTGACATTCCGTGCACCACCTGCGGTCGCCCGATGCAGATCCGTACCGCGTCGACCGGCGTGTTCCTCGGTTGCTCGGGCTACAGCCTGCCGCCGAAAGAGCGCTGCAAGGCCACCGTCAACCTGGTGCCGGGCGATGAAATCGCTGCGGACGACGAGGGTGAGTCGGAGTCGCTGGTGTTGCGTGGCAAGCATCGCTGCCCGATCTGCAGCACGGCGATGGACGCCTACCTGCTCGATGAGAAGCGCAAGCTGCACATCTGCGGTAACAACCCGGATTGCGATGGCTACGAAATCGAAGAGGGCACCTATCGCATCAAGGGCTATGAAGGTCCGAGCCTGGAGTGCGACAAGTGCGGTAGCGAGATGCAGCTCAAGACCGGCCGTTTCGGCAAGTTCTTCGGTTGCACCAATGCCACCTGCAAGAACACCCGCAAACTGCTGAAGAGTGGTGATGCGGCGCCGCCGAAGATGGATCCGGTGAAGATGCCTGAGCTGAAGTGCGAAAAGGTCAACGACACCTACATTCTGCGCGACGGTGCATCCGGTCTGTTCCTGGCGGCCAGCCAGTTCCCGAAAAACCGCGAGACTCGTGCTCCATTGGTGATGGAAATCATCCCGCACAAGGATGAGATCGATCCGAAGTATCACTTCCTCTGCGAAGCGCCGAAGAAAGATCCGGATGGTCTGCCAGCCGTGATCCGTTACAGCCGCAAGACCAAGGAGCAGTACGTGCAGACCGAGGTTGACGGTAAGCCGACTGGCTGGAAAGCGTTCTACGATGGCGGCAAGTGGGCGGTCGAAGACAAGCGTCCGGCAGCCAAGGCTTAAAGCCGCGCCCCCTGTAGGAGCGAGCTTGCTCGCGATGGACCTGAGAGCAACGCGGGCATTCTGAAGGCCCGCGTCATCGTTGACGACCATCGCGAGCAAGCTCGCTCCTACAGTCAGTGCGCAAGGCCGCATGAGAACCCTCGGGTTTTCATGCGGCTTTTTTGTTTTGGGCTTGCGGTCGGATCGGCTGATCCACGACACTGTCAGACCTGCGTGAAGCAATTATTTCGTTGTGGAGGCTGCCGTCATGGCCCACGAACTGTATACCCGCACCAATCAGAAGATTTATTTCGCCGGCTTGTCGCTCGAAGCGCTGGCCCGCACTGAAGAGGGGCGGGCGATGAATTCGCTGGCGCTGATCCAGGCTGGGCGCGAATCCGCGCTGTTTCATCTGTACGGCGCGCTGCTGGGCCTGTGTCACGAGATCGCCGGTTTCTATCGCTTGCCTCAGGCCAATGCGCCCCGTGCAGAGTTGTTGCTGACTCGCGAGGTGCTGGACACCATCGCCATTCCGGAAATGGCTGAGCTGGTCGAGCTGGCCAATAACCCGGAGACCTGGCTGGCCAAGTTGTTGGCTGCCCATGCTGCGTTGTTTCAGCCGCCGCGCGCGCCCCACAAGCCAAAAGGCGACGTGACCCAGCCACTGATCCTGGCTGTCAATCTGGATGAAGAGGACGCGCCGCAAGAGCTGAGTCGGGAGGAGCTGGAGAGCTGGCGTCAGAACCTGAAAGCGCTGGCGATCCGCTTTCGCGAAGGCTTGAACGAGTGCTGACAGAAACAGTTTTGGGATGGCATCTGGTCAAGATCCCGAGCGAAGCCTGGCCGATGCCTATATAATCCCCGCCTTTCGTGGAGAACAGTCCTTTATGCCAACGTCCTTTCTAGAAATTGTCGAGTTACCAGACGGCCGTATCGAGCTGCGCAGGGCCGAGGACGAGGGTTCTCTGGTTACTTTGGATTTCTCCGAGGACGCCAAGGCATTCCTGCAAGGGCAGCACGTGGAAGTCGCCAAGGCGATGTTGAGCGTCGGTGTTCAGATGGCCGGTCGCCTGGTTGAAGGCGAATTCGACAAGGAAGAGGGGTCGCGGGTTCTTCATTGACCGCCGCCTGTCGCTTTTCCTGATGTCGTTACTCATCGGCTTCTCTGCCCCTGGAGAAGCCTTGCGCGGTGAATCACGCGTTTGTCCGCCGGTTAACCCAGTCGAATATTCAGGCTCTGAGCGTCCCCGGTACGGGCGGCGCTGATCAGTTGTTGTCGCGATTGGGGGCTCAGCGGGTTGATCCAGCTGACCACCGTGTGGCTACGACCCAGGCGCAGGGCTTCGCAAGTCAGTTGCTGGGCGCTCTGGGTGCCCCGCGGTTGCAGCAGCAGAATGCGCTCGCGGTTAAGGCCGGCATCTCGCAGCCAGGCTTGAGTCAGGCTGGCGGGTGGCGCGATCAGTGTCAGCCAGCGTGCGTCCTGGTCCTGGCTCAATTCCCTGAGGATCGGTGCCAGAAGGCTCAGGCAGTTCCCGGCTGCACCACGCAGTGACAGCTCGCTGAAAGCGTCAGGTTCGGCGCTCCAGGGGGACTCGACTACGTCTTTCAGGATCGGCGCCAATGGCTGTGCCATGAACGCTTCGAACAACGGCAGTTGGGTTTGCTGTGGTGATGTCTGTGGGAACTGCATGGTGCCTCCTTTAGCGGCGAATGACGCCGACACTCAAGCCTTCGATCACCAGTTCCTGGTCTTGAAGGTTCACTTCAATAGGGGCGAACTCGGGGTTCTCGGCGATCAGCCAGACTTTGCTGCCGTCACGCTTGAAGCGCTTGACGGTCACTTCGTCGCCGATCCGCGCAACGACGATCTGGCCGTTACGGGCTTCGCGGGTGGTGTGGACCGCCAGCAGGTCGCCGTCGAAAATGCCGATATCCTTCATGCTCATCCCATGGACGCGCAGCAGGTAGTCGGCGCGCGGATGGAAGAAGGCGGGATTGATGTTGCAGGACTCTTCGATGTGTTGCTGCGCAAGAATCGGGGCGCCAGCTGCTACCCGGCCAATGATCGGCAGGGTGGAATCGTCGGTCTTGGCTTCGAAGCCGGGAATGCGGATGCCACGGGAGGCGCCAGGCGTCATCTCGATTGCACCCTTGCGGGCCAGTGCCTTGAGGTGTTCTTCCGCCGCATTGGGTGACTTGAAACCCAGTTCCTGAGCGATTTCCGCGCGGGTGGGTGGGTACCCGTTGTCTTCCAGGCAGCGCTTGATGAAGGCCAGAATCTCTGCTTGTCGTGGCGTCAGCTTTAGCATATCGATCGCTCTGTTTTTTTATACAGTGACTGGGATTATATACAGTAAGGCGGTCTTGGCAATGCTCCATTTTTCAGTCGCCGCCGGACGGTCAAACAGCCGGTGGATTGAAGCTATGCCGTTGTGTGGTTAAATGTCTGACCGACCATTCCCGAAACGAACTGCCAGACTTGACAATGCACAGGCTGAAACGTATGTTTCAAACAAGTGTTTGTCAGGCGGAGTAGCCATGGCCCAGTCGGAAACCGTTGAACGCATTCTTGATGCCGCCGAGCAGTTGTTCGCGGAAAAAGGTTTCGCCGAAACCTCGTTGCGTCTGATCACCAGCAAGGCGGGTGTCAACCTGGCGGCGGTGAACTATCACTTCGGTTCGAAGAAGGCGTTGATTCAAGCGGTTTTCTCGCGGTTCCTCGGGCCATTCTGCATCAGCCTCGATAAAGAGCTGGAGCGGCGTCAGGCCAAGCCTGAAATCAAGCCGACACTCGAAGAGTTGCTGGAAATCCTCGTCGAGCAGGCACTGGTGGTGCAGCCGCGCAGTGGCAACGACCTGTCTATCTTCATGCGTTTGCTGGGGCTGGCGTTCAGTCAGAGCCAGGGGCACTTGCGTCGTTATCTGGAAGACATGTACGGCAAGGTGTTTCGCCGCTACATGATGCTGGTCAACGAAGCAGCGCCACGTATTCCACCTATCGAACTGTTCTGGCGCGTGCACTTCATGCTGGGTGCGGCGGCGTTCAGCATGTCCGGCATCAAGGCCTTGCGCGCGATTGCCGAAACCGATTTCGGTGTGAACACCTCGATCGAGCAGGTCATGCGCCTGATGGTGCCGTTCCTGGCTGCCGGCATGCGCGCCGAATCCGGCGTTACCGACACGGCCATGGCCACGGCCCAGTTGCGTCCGCGTAGCAAATCGACACCGGTTGCCGCCAAGGTTTAACCGCACACGGGTGGGCGCGGCAGCTGACATCCGCTAAGCTAGCCGCCCATGCCGACTCTCGTTCTGAACCCGTTTCCCATTGAAATCGCCGACCTGCCGGGCACAGTGTCTGGCGGCGAATTCGTGTGGGCCGGGTTTTCTGTTATCAAGGAATTTCTATGACTGCTGGCTTGCAAGGCTCGTTGATGGTGGACGTCGCCGGTACCTGGCTGACGGCTGAAGATCGCCAATTGTTGCGCCAGCCCGAAGTGGGTGGCCTGATCATCTTTGCCCGCAACATCGAGCATCCGCGTCAAGTGCGCGAGCTGAGTGCGGCCATTCGCGCCATTCGTCCCGATCTGCTGTTGGCGGTGGATCAAGAGGGCGGCCGCGTGCAGCGCCTGCGCCAGGGATTCGTGCGATTGCCCGCCATGCGCGCCATTGCCGACAACCCGAACGCCGAATACCTGGCCGAGCAGTGCGGCTGGATCATGGCCACCGAAGTGTTGGCCGTTGGCCTGGACCTGAGCTTTGCCCCGGTGCTGGACCTGGATTACCAGCGCAGCGCCGTTGTCGGCACCCGTTCGTTCGAAGGCGATCCCGAGCGCGCTGCCTTGCTTGCGGGTGCATTCATCCGCGGGATGAACAGCGCCGGGATGGCCGCCACCGGCAAGCACTTCCCCGGCCACGGTTGGGCTGAAGCGGATTCTCACGTCGCGATTCCCAACGACGAACGCAGCCTCGACGAGATCCGCGCCAATGACCTGGTGCCGTTTGCCAAGCTGAGCAAGCAACTGGCCGCGGTCATGCCGGCCCACGTCATTTATCCACAAGTCGATTCCCAGCCCGCCGGTTTCTCCCGCCGCTGGTTGCAGGACATCCTGCGTGGCGAATTGCAGTTCGATGGCGTGATCTTCAGTGACGACCTGTCCATGGCGGGCGCTCACGTGGTCGGCGATGCTGCAAGCCGTATCGAAGCGGCGCTGACTGCCGGTTGCGACATGGGCCTGGTGTGCAACGACCGTGCGGCCGCCGAACTGGCCCTGAGCGCTGCCCAGCGTCTGAAGGTCAAGCCTTCGGAGCGCATTGCGCGGATGCGCGGCCAGTCGTTTGCCAGCACCGAATACCGTCAAGACCCGCGCTGGCTGGCCGCTGTCGGCGCGCTCAAAGAAGCTCAATTGATTGATTAAGGACTGTTCGTTATGACGGTTTACGCGATTATCGGTGGCACAGGCCTGACTCAACTCGAAGGCCTGAGCATTCGCCAGTCACTGGCAGTGGACACGCCTTATGGCGCACCTTCGGCCGACGTTCAGATCGGCGAGTATGCCGGCAAGGAAGTACTGTTCCTCGCGCGTCACGGTCATCCCCATCGTTTTCCACCGCATCAGGTCAACTACCGCGCCAACCTCTGGGCGCTGAAGCAGGCCGGTGCCGAAGCCATTCTGGCAGTCAACGCCGTGGGCGGCATCCATGCCGCGATGGGCACCGGGCATTTCTGCGTGCCGCATCAGTTGATCGACTACACCAGCGGTCGTGAGCACACCTACTTTGCCGATGACCTGGAGCACGTCACCCATATCGACTTCAGCTACCCCTACAGCGAGCCGTTGCGTCAGCAACTGATTGCGGCATTGGCGGCGGAAGGCGTGGGCTACAGCAGTCATGGCGTGTATGCCTGCACTCAAGGGCCGCGCCTGGAGACGGTGGCTGAAATCGCCAGGCTGGAGCGCGATGGCTGCGACATCGTCGGCATGACCGGTATGCCGGAAGCCGCCTTGGCCCGCGAGCTGGAACTCGATTACGCCTGCCTGGCGCTGGTGGTGAACCCGGCGGCGGGCAAGTCGACGGCGGTGATCACCATGGCCGAGATCGAGCAGGCATTGCATGACGGCATGGGCAAGGTGAAGTCGACGCTGGCGCGGGTGCTCAAGGGCTGATCAGTCGATACACCGAGTCGACTCCTTCGCGAGCAAGCCCGCTCCCACATTCGAATTGTGTTTAGCTTCAACAGTGGAGGCAACACAAAACCACTGTGGGAGCGGGCTTGCTCGCGAAGAGGCCGGATCAGGCACCGAATGTCTCAACGTTTTTCGAGGTTTTCCGGCAGCGGCGCAAACAGCGCCTCGATATCATCGCTCTGCAGTTTCCAGTCCCCGGCCTTGCGCCCATCCAATACGCCGGCCGCGAGGTCGGATTTTTCCTTTTGCAGGTGCTGAATCTTTTCTTCCACCGTGCCGCGCGCAATCAGTTTGTAGACGAACACCGGCTTCTCCTGGCCGATACGATACGCGCGGTCGGTCGCCTGGTTTTCCGTCGCCGGGTTCCACCACGGGTCGTAATGAATCACCGTGTCCGCTTCGGTCAGGTTCAGGCCAACGCCACCGGCCTTCAGGCTGATCAGAAAAATCTGACGCTTGCCGCTCTGGAATTCCTTCACCGGTGTGCGGCGGTCGCGGGTCTGGCCGGTCAACAGAGCGTAGGCCACGCCGCGCTTGTTCAGTTCGTCTTCGATCAGTGACAGCATTGAAGTGAACTGCGAGAACAGCAGGATCCGCCGACCTTCCTCGAACAATTCCTCGAGCATTTCCATCAGGCTATCGAGCTTGCCTGACGTGCTGCCACGGCTTGGCAGGGTCGCCTCGTTGACCAGGCGCAAATCGCAGCACACCTGTCGCAACTTGAGCAGGGCTTCAAGAATGATGATCTGGCTGCGGGCCACGCCTTTGCGGGTGATCTCGTCGCGGACTTTCTTGTCCATGGCCAGGCGCATGGTTTCGTACACGTCGCGCTGGGCCTCATTGAGTTCGATCCAGTGGATGATCTCGGTTTTCGGCGGCAACTCGGTGGCAACCTGTTCCTTGGTGCGGCGCAGCAGGAAAGGTTTGATCCGGCCGTTGAGGTGCTGGAGCCTGACCTCGCTGGTGCGTTTTTCAATCGGCACGCGGTAATCGCGGTTGAAGCTTTTGACGTCGCCCAGCCAGCCGGGCAGCAGGAAGTGAAACAGCGACCAGAGTTCACCGAGATGGTTTTCCAGCGGCGTGCCACTCAGGCACAGGCGCTGCCGGGCATTGAGCTCGCGGGCAGCCTGGGCGGCCTTGCTGGTCGGGTTCTTGATGTATTGCGCTTCGTCCAGCACCAGTATGTGCAAGGGCTGCGCCGCCAGGCGTTCGACATCCTTGGGCAGCAGCGCATAGGTGGTCAGGATCAGATCGTAGTCGGCCAGCTTGTCGAAGTGTTTTTTGCGGCTGGCACCGTACAGCGCCAGTACCTTGAGCTGCGGCGTGAAGTGCGCCGCTTCGTCGAGCCAGTTGGGGATCAGGCTGGTCGGCATCACCACCATGCACGGACGATCGAGACGACCGGCGTTTTTCTCGCTCAGGACGTGCGCCAGTGTCTGCAGGGTTTTGCCCAGGCCCATGTCATCCGCAAGGATTCCACCCACTTCCAGCTGCCGCAGCGATTGCATCCAGCTCAAGCCCTCAAGCTGATACGGACGCAACGTCGCATTCAGGCCGTCCGGGGCGACGGCCGTGTGGTCCTTGATGTCGCGCAGGCGCTGGGCAAAGGTGCGGATCTGTTCGCCACCCTCCCAGAGCAGTGGCATGTCTTCCAGTGGGTTCAGGCGTGTGGCATCGGCCTTGCTCAGGCGCAGCGTGGTGTCGCCGGGCTCCTGCAAGTAGAACTCGCCGAGGGTGGCCAGCACCGGTTTCAAGCGGCCGAAGGGCAGGGCGACTTGCAGCGGGCCGTGCCCGGAGTTCGGGCGATTGGGGATATTGACCAGGATCAGCTCGTCGTCGCGGCGTCGGGCAAGGCGCTCCGGGTTGAGGATTTCGGTGTGGGAGCGCATCAGGTTGAGCAGGATCGGCAACAGGCTCAGGCGTTCGCCGTTGACGATGATCCCCAGTTCCAGGTCGAACCAGTCGCGTTCCGGTGCCTGTTCGACCGTGGCGTACCAGTCGTCTACCGCCGTCAGGTCGAAACCGAATTCCTCGTCGATCTGCAATTCCCAGCCCTGGGTGCGCAACTTCGGCAGTTCATTGAGGGTAAAGGTCAGCCAGGCGCTGTCATTGACCATCTCGAACAGCTCGCCGGCACTTTCCGGCAGGGCCTTGCTTTGCCGGGTGGCGATTTTGAAGCCGAGGATTCGCAGTTGCTCTCGGTAGGACTGTTCCACTTCCGGGTGGCGTTTTATCCGCAGTGTCTGGGTTTCCTGACGAATCAGGATGTCGGTGTTTTTCTGCCCGGAAACGTACTCGTCCAGGTAACTGAAAGACAGCGCCGCGCGATGCTGGATGTAACGCTGCATTCGACCGTTGCGCGGTTCGAACGCGCTGAACTCGATGCTGGCCAGCCACAGGCGCGGAACGGGCTGCACATTGTCCACCAGCACTTGCGGCGGTGCTTTCGGACTGCGGTTTTCCAGGACCGCCTGGAGTTTTTCCAGGAGTTCGGCATCTTTGGCGGCAGCGGGGTAGTCGAGGGTTTCCTGCACTTGCAGGAGCACCGCCGCGCAATGTTTGCAGTTGCTGTGGACCGGGCAGGAGCAGGTGGCGTCGACCATCAGCAAAGTGCCCTTGGCTGACTCTCGCAGACGAATGGTCTGACGGTAAACGTTACCGCCCGAGCCTTCACACGCGGCGACGATGGTAGCGTCGCCGGCTTCGACGATCCTGACACGATTCTCCAGCGCGTAGCGGCGGCCACGCTCCAGGCTCTGTTCCTTGAATCGGCTGACCCAGGACGGTGCCAGGGGTTTGCTCAGGGTCGCGGACATTGGGAATCAGTCCGGAATTTCTTCGGGAGCTGCTCGGGGGGCGGGGGCGGTCAGCGAGGTGATCTTGATCAGCAGGCCGAGGTGGCCGTTGTCGAGGAAGTTCAATTGGCCGTTTTTGGTGTGGCTTTCCTGTTTCAAGCGCTCGCTGGCCGTCACCATGCCATTGGCATCGATCTGGTTGACCCAGAAATCGGCGTCGACGTCGGTAAAGCGCCCCAGTTTCATGTTCAGTGTGCCCTCGATCGGGTACTGACCATACTGTTCCTTGCCGTCGCTGATCGCCACTTTGCTGGCGGTTTCGCCGAGGGGCTGTTGCCAGGCCTTGTGCAGCAACACCGTGTAGTCAGCGCTGCTGGTGAGTTTTTCCACCTCGCCATTGAGGCTTGGCGTGCGCAGGCTGTCGGGGTTGACCGGTTGGGCGCCAGCGGCCCAGTCTTCCGGCGCGGCGCGACTGACGATTGCCGGCACGGTGTTTTGACGGACCAGAATCATTTCGACCTGATACAGGTCATCGGCATATGCCGTGGGTGCGACCAGCGCTGGCATCAACAGGGTCAGCAGGGTCAGTGAGCGAAACAGGCGCATGCGGCGTCCTTCAAGCAGTTTTCGGAACGAGGCGCTCGAAAAGCGCCTCTACAGTATTAAAGCGCTCTTCCGGGCGCTCCATCGGAACCATGAACTTGAACATCGTGGCACCTTCGAACTTGTAGCGTTTTGGCTGGCTCTGGATCAGTTTGATCAGGGTCAGCGGGTCGACCGGCGTCTGTGCGGCGAACTCGACGCGACCGCCTTGAGGGCCGCCATCGACTTTCTTGATACCCAGTTGCTCGGCCTGCAATTTCAATGCAGTGATGCGGATCAGGTTCTTGGTCGGTTCCGGCAACAGGCCGAAACGGTCGATCATCTCCACCTGCAAATCCTTGAGGCCGTCCTCGTCGGTGGCCGAGGCAATGCGCTTGTAGAGAATCAGGCGGGCATGGACATCCGGCAGGTAGTCTTCCGGGATCAACGCCGGTACCCGCAAGTTGACTTCCGGACCGCCGCCAAGCGGTTGATCGAGGTTTGGCTGTTCGCCCTTGCGGATCGACTTCACCGCGCGCTCGAGCATTTCCATGTACAGCGTGAAGCCGACGGCCTGGATCTGCCCGCTCTGGCCGTCGCCGAGCAGTTCGCCGGCGCCACGGATTTCCAGGTCGTTGGTGGCAAGCACGAAGCCAGCGCCGAGGTCCTGGGTGTTGGCAATTGCTTCCAGGCGCTTTTCCGCGTCCGGGGTGATTTGCTGGCGAGGCGGCGTCAGCAGGTAGGCGTACGCCTGGTGGTGGCTGCGTCCGACCCGGCCGCGCAACTGGTGCAACTGTGCCAGGCCGAACTTGTCGGCACGCTCGATGATAATGGTGTTGGCGCTCGGTACGTCGATGCCGGTCTCGATGATGGTCGAGGCAATCAGCACGTTGAAGCGCTTGTGGTAGAAGTCGCTCATCACCTGTTCGAGTTCGCGTTCGCGCATCTGCCCGTGGCCGATGCCGATCCGTGCTTCCGGCACCAGTTCGGCCAGATCGGCAGCGCATTTCTCGATGGTTTTCACGTCGTTGTGCAGGTAGTAGACCTGGCCGCCACGCAGCAACTCACGCAACAAGGCCTCTTTGACCGTGCTCTTGTTCTGCTCCATGACGAAGGTGCGTACCGACAGGCGACGGGCCGGCGGCGTGGCGATGATCGACAGGTCGCGCATGCCCGACACCGCCATGTTCAGCGTGCGCGGAATCGGCGTGGCGGTCAGGGTCAGGATGTCGACTTCGCTGCGCAGGGCCTTGAGCTGTTCTTTCTGACGGACACCGAAACGGTGCTCTTCGTCGATGATCACCAGCCCGAGGTTTTTGATCTTCACGTCGTCCTGCAGCAGCTTGTGCGTGCCGATGACGATGTCGATCTTGCCTTCGGCCAGGTCCGCGACCGCCGCATTCACTTCCTTGGCCGACTTGAAGCGGCTCATCACTTCCACGCTCACCGGCCAGTCGGCAAAGCGGTCGCGGAAGCTGTTGTAGTGCTGCTGGGCGAGCAGGGTGGTCGGCACCAGGATCGCCACCTGGCGACCGCCGTGCACTGCAATGAACGCGGCGCGCATTGCCACTTCGGTCTTGCCGAAGCCGACGTCGCCGCACACCAGGCGGTCCATCGGCTTGGGCGCAAGCATGTCTTCGCGCACCGCTTCGATGGTGGTTTGCTGGTCCGGGGTTTCTTCGAACGGGAAACCGGCGCTGAAGGTGGCGTAGTCGGCCTTCGGATCGGCGAAAGCGTAGCCTTCGCGGGCAGCGCGACGTGCATAGATGTCGAGCAACTCGGCGGCCACGTCACGCACCTGTTCGGCGGCTTTGCGCTTGGCTTTCTGCCAGGTCTCGGAGCCCAGGCGATGCAGCGGGGCCAGGGCATCGTCGCTGCCGGTGTAGCGGGCGATCAGGTGCAGGTTGGCCACCGGCACATAAAGCTTGGCGCCTTCGGCGTATTCCAGGGCGAGGAATTCAGCGGTCTGGCTGTCGATTTCCAGGGTCGCCAGGCCCAGGTAGCGGCCGACACCGTGGTCGATGTGCACCACCGGCGCACCCTCGCGCAGCTCGGTGAGGTTCTTGATGACGGCATCGTTGTTGGCATCGGCGCGTTTTTCGCGGCGACGGCGCTGCATCACGCGCTGGCCGAACAGCGGGCTTTCGGCGACGAGGGCCAGGGCCGGGTCATCGAGCAGCAAGCCTTCGTCGAGCGGGGCGATGGTGATCGCCAGCCGTTCCTTGCCGGCGACAAAGTCCGGCCAGCTGTCGACGGTTTTCGGTCGCAGCTTCAGGCGTTCCAGCAGCTCCAGCAACACTTCGCGGCGGCCTGCCGATTCGGCGGTAAACAGCACGCGACCGGGGAACTGGTCGAGGAAGCCGGCCAGTGCCGCCATTGGCTGAGTGGCCTTGGCTTCGATCGCCAGGTTGGGCAACTCGCGAGCCGGGAAGCGCTCGCGACCGCCACCGCTTTCTACATCCTGCTGACTGGCCACCACGCGCGGCCAGTTCTTCAGGCGCGCGAAGCAGTCTTCCACCGGCAGGAACAGTTCGGCGGGCGGCAATAAAGGGCGGGACGGGTCGACGCGGCGTTCTTCATAGCGATTGCGCACATCGTTCCAGAAGTTTTCCGCGGCTTGCTCGATGCCCGGCAGGGAAAACACTTGCGTGTCCTGGGGCAAATAATCGAACAGTGTCGAAGTTTCTTCGAAGAACAGCGGCAGGTAGTACTCGATACCGGCCGGGGTAATCCCGCTGCTCAAGTCCTGGAAGATCGGGCAACGGCGGAAGTCGACGTCAAAACGCTCGCGGAACCGCGCCTTGAAACGGGTGACCGCTTCTTTCTGCAGCGGAAACTCCCTGGCCGGCAACAGCTTGACCGAGTCGACTTTGTCGATCGAACGCTGGTTCTCCGGGTCGAAGGTGCGCAGGGTTTCGATTTCGTCGTCGAACAGATCGATGCGATACGGCAGCTTGCTGCCCATCGGGAACAGATCGATCAGCGAACCGCGAACGGTGAACTCGCCGTGTTCATACACCGTATCGACGTAGCGATAGCCCGTGGCTTCGAGCCGGGTGCGCATTTGCTCGACATCGAGCTTCTGGCCGATATCCAGCACCAGGCTGCTGCCGAGCAGGAATTTGGTCGGCGCGAGGCGATGCAGGGCGGTCGTGATCGGCACCACCAGCACGCCATGGCTCAGTTCCGGCAACCGGTACAGGCTGGCGATGCGCTGGGAAATGATGTCCTGGTGCGGCGAGAACAGGTCGTAGGGCAGGGTTTCCCAGTCGGGAAAGTGCAGTACGGGCAATTCCGGGGCGAAGAAAGCCAGCTCCTGTTCCAGCCGTTCGGCACTTTGGCTGTCGGCGGTCAGCAGCAGGGTAAAGCGCTTGGCAGCGCTGGCGGCCTCGGCGATGGCCAGGCTCAGGGCGGCACCGGGCAGGTTGCCCCAGTGCTGTTTACCTGCCGCGGCAGGGAGAAGCGGTAGACGCAGAACGGGCACGGAAGGTTGAGCTCCAAGCGTTGCGACAAAGTCGGTAATTGTAGCGGTCTACGATGCCGCCTGTCAGTTGCTGACTGTGTCTAAAGTACGGGTTTGGCGAAATGTAGTGGTAAAGACAAAATTCTGCGCTTTTTTACCTAAAATTAATGAATATGTAGTGGCAAAAACAACGAGTGTTACGGAGGGTTACGGATAAGGAGACTTTGGCTCCAAAAAATTGACTGTGCTGAAAGCCCCGGTTTTATTGGGCTGGAGCGAGGCGTAATTTTTTTGAACGACGATTTGTTACGTAAAGCGCGACGGGCGCGCATTGCTACCGCTGTCACTCGGCGGCATAATGTAGCCCCTTTTTTCTGCCCCTACATGTGGAAGGTTCCCGTGACTCAGAAGCCCGACCAGTGTCTTGGTGAATGGATCGACCGTGAAGCACTCGCAGAAGCGATGATTCCGCTTATCGGTCAGCTCTACCGCAATAACAACGTGGTGAGCTCGATCTATGGCCGCAGCCTGATCAACCGCTCGGTGATTTCGATCCTCAAAGCGCACCGCTTTGCCCGTCATCGCCAGACCGACGAAACCGAACTCTCCGTCCACGAAACATTCCCGCTGCTCAAGGCGATGAGCGAGCTCAAGCTCGGTGCCGCTTCGGTAGACCTGGGCAAGCTGGCGGCCAAATACAAGGCCGAAGGCAATGGCCGTAGTGCCGAGCAGTTCGTCCGTGAAGAGATGGCCGACGTGGTTGGCCAGCAGAACGCTTCCGCCCGCAAAGGCACCGACGTTGTCCTGTACGGCTTCGGTCGTATCGGCCGTCTGCTGGCGCGCATCCTGATCGAGAAAACCGGTGGTGGCGACGGCCTGCGTCTGCGCGCCATCGTGGTCCGCAAGGGCGCCGAGAACGACCTGGTCAAACGTGCCAGCCTGCTGCGTCGCGACTCGGTTCATGGCCCGTTCGATGGCACCATCACCATTGATGAAGCCAACAACACCATCACCGCCAACGGCAACCTGATCCAGGTTATCTACGCCAAGAGCCCGGCCGAAGTCGACTACACCCAGTACGGCATCGAAAACGCTCTGATCGTCGACAACACCGGTGTATGGCGTGACGCCGATGGTCTGGGCCAGCACCTGGCTTGCCCGGGCGCTGCCCGCGTAATCCTCACCGCACCTGGCAAGGGCGCGCTGAAGAACATCGTGCACGGCATCAACCACGGCGAAATCACCCCTGACGACAAGATCATCTCGGCCGCTTCCTGCACCACCAACGCCATCGTGCCGGTGCTCAAAGCTGTGAATGACAAGTACGGCATCGTCAACGGCCACGTCGAAACCGTTCACTCGTTCACCAACGACCAGAACCTGATCGACAACTTCCACAAGGGCAGCCGTCGTGGCCGCGCCGCGCCGCTGAACATGGTAATCACCGAGACCGGTGCCGCCACTGCAGCCGCCAAGGCTCTGCCAGTGTTGAAGGGCAAGCTGACCGGTAACGCGATTCGCGTTCCTACGCCGAACGTGTCGATGGCTATCCTGAACCTGAACCTGGAAAAGGCCACCACTCGCGAAGAGATCAACGAGTACCTGCGCCAGATGGCCATGCACTCGGATCTGCACAAGCAGATCGATTACGTCAGCTCCCAGGAAGTGGTTTCCACCGACTTCGTTGGCTCGCGCCACGCAGGCGTAGTGGACGCTGAAGCGACCATCACCCAGGATAACCGCGTTGTTCTGTACGTCTGGTACGACAACGAGTTCGGTTACAGCTGCCAGGTGGTTCGCGTGATGGAAGACATGGCCGGTGTAAACCCGCCAGCATTCCCGCGCTAAGCCTTAGCTGCACATGAAAACGCCCCGGCCTTGGTCGGGGCGTTTTTGTTTGTGCTGCTTTTGTCTATTGGGGGATGTGTTGTTCGCACTGGCCTCATCGCGAGCAAGCTCGCTCCCACAGGGTGTGGTGGTGTTTGCACGGTAGTGATCACGCCAGCTATCCAATGTGGGAGCGAGCTTGCTCGCGATAGCGGTCTGAGAGAGCTATCAATGCTGAATGTGATGGCCTCTTCGCGAGCAAGCCCGCTCCCACGGTTCTATCGCATAATAGCTGGCCCTGGCGGCGTGTCAGGGGATGCATTGGGGAGCTCGGGAATTGTTGATCAGGTGGCTGGGGGTGGCATTTTTGCTGCTCGGCGCACTATCAGGCTGCGGCAACGGCGACACTCTGGAGAGCTTCGGCGGCCCGACCATGGGCAGCACTTATTCGATCAAGTATGTGCGCCATGCCGACCTTCCGGCGCCGGACGAAGTCCGTGTCCAGGTCGAGCAGATCCTCGCTGACATTGACCGGCAAATGTCGACCTACCGCAGCGACTCGGACATCGAGCGCTTCAATGCGTTACCGGCCAACGGCTGTCAGGCAATGCCGGCGTCGATCCTCGAATTGGTCCGCGTGGGCGAGCAATTGTCAGTGCAAAGCGACGGTTCCTACGACCTGACGGTGGAGCCGTTGCTGAACCTCTGGGGATTCGGTCCGCAGGCTCGCGGGGAAAAAGTCCCGACCGCCGAAGCGCTCGCCGTAGCCCGCAAGCGCGTCGGCCACGAACATTTGCGCATCGATGGCGACCGGTTGTGCAAGGACGCCGCCGTCGAGGTCGACTTCAACAGCATCGCCGCCGGTTATGCGGTGGACACGATTGCCGCAAGACTCGAGGCGATGGGCATCCATGACTTCCTCGCCGAGGCCACGGGTGAGCTCAAGGCGTCCGGCAGGAAGGCTGACGGCTCGCCGTGGCGCATTGCCCTGGAAGAGCCGCGGGATGACCGGCAGGTGGCGGAACGGGTCATTGTCGTCGACGGCTATGGCCTGTCCACTTCTGGCGACTACCGGAATTATTTCGAGCAGGACGGACAGCGTTTTTCCCATACCTTTGATGCCCGCACCGGTGCGCCGGTCTCACACAGCCTGGCGTCCGTCACAGTGATTCATCCTTCGGCGCTGATGGCCGATGGCTTATCGACGCTGTTGCTGATTCTCGGCCCGGAGCGCGGTTGGGACTACGCAGAAAAACACGATATCGGCGCATTTTTTGTGATTCGTGCCGATACAGGTTTCGTCACACGCAGCAGTCCCGCTTTTGAACGCATCAGTGGCGAAAAAACCGAATGATTTCGGCGATTTGAGCATTGAAAACTGGCGTTGTAGCGCAGGCAAAAGTAGCCTACGACGCGACCAAGGGTTAATGTGCGCGGCGTTGACGCTTCTATAGACTGTGTCCGGGTTCTGCACTGGCCCCAAATTGTTCCTTCATGCCACGCATTGGCGTGATTTAGCCGCAGGTGCCGAGGGTACCGCGGCCTGTTCTGAGGAGTACGCATGGCTGTCTACAACTACGACGTGGTGGTGTTGGGTTCCGGCCCGGCAGGGGAAGGCGCGGCAATGAACGCCGCCAAGGCAGGGCGCAAGGTGGCGATGGTCGATAGCCGTCGCCAGGTCGGCGGCAACTGCACTCACTTGGGCACCATCCCGTCCAAGGCACTGCGTCACTCGGTGCGGCAGATCATGCAATTCAACACCAACCCGATGTTCCGGGCCATTGGTGAGCCGCGCTGGTTCTCGTTCCCGGACGTGTTGAAAAGCGCCGAGAAAGTCATCTCCAAGCAAGTCGCTTCGCGTACCGGCTACTACGCCCGTAACCGCGTCGACGTGTTCTTCGGCACCGGCAGCTTCGCCGACGAGCAAACCATCGAAGTGGTCTGCGCCAACGGCGTGGTCGAGAAACTGGTGGCCAAGCACATCATCATCGCCACCGGTTCGCGTCCTTATCGCCCGGCGGACATCGATTTCCACCACCCGCGTATCTACGATAGCGATACCATCCTCAGCCTCGGCCACACCCCGCGTAAACTCATCGTTTACGGCGCCGGCGTGATCGGTTGCGAATACGCCTCGATCTTCAGCGGTCTGGGTGTATTGGTTGAATTGGTGGACAACCGTGGGCAACTGCTGAGCTTCCTCGACTCGGAAATTTCCCAGGCCCTGAGTTATCACTTCAGCAACAACAACATCACGGTTCGCCACAACGAAGACTACGACCGCGTCGAAGGCGTGGACAACGGCGTGATCCTGCACCTCAAGTCCGGCAAGAAGATCAAGGCCGACGCCTTGCTCTGGTGTAACGGTCGTACCGGCAACACCGATCAGTTGGGTCTGGAAAACATCGGCGTGAAGGTCAACAGCCGTGGCCAGATCGAAGTCGACGAGGCATACCGCACCTGCGTGCCGAACATCTACGGCGCCGGCGACGTGATCGGCTGGCCAAGCCTGGCCAGTGCCGCCCACGACCAGGGTCGTTCGGCCGCCGGCAGCATCGTCGATAACGGTAGCTGGCGCTTTGTGAATGACGTGCCGACCGGCATCTACACCATTCCGGAGATCAGCTCGATCGGCAAGAACGAGCAGGAACTGACTCAGGCCAAAGTGCCGTACGAAGTGGGCAAGGCCTTCTTCAAGAGCATGGCGCGGGCGCAGATCGCCGGCGAGCCGCAAGGCATGCTGAAGATCCTGTTCCACCGTGAAACCCTGGAAGTGCTGGGTGTTCACTGCTTCGGTTATCAGGCGTCGGAGATCGTGCACATCGGTCAGGCGATCATGAACCAGCCGGGCGAACTCAACACGTTGAAGTACTTCGTCAACACCACGTTCAACTACCCGACCATGGCCGAAGCCTATCGGGTAGCCGCGTACGACGGCCTCAACCGGCTTTTTTGACGGGCTCCGGCCGGTGGCCTGAGCCGGCCGGGGAGACCGATTTCAGCAATTCTCGAGCGTGGCGGTGGCCAAACCGGGAAAGTCTGTAATCAGGCTGTCAACGCCGAAGTCGGCGAGTCTGCGCATCAGCGCGGGCTCGTTGACGGTCCATACCGACACATGCAGCCCCTGACGTTGCGCCCTTTGCAGGCGTTCCGGCGTGCACAGGGTCCAGTTCAGCGCCAGAATTTCACAGCCGTAACTGGCCGCGACCTTCAGCGGGTCGAGCCAGGCGTATTCGGCCACCAGCCCCCGGGACACGTCCGGCACCAGTTCCAGCGCGGCCTTGAGCACTTCACGAGAACTCGAGGTGATGGTCACCTTGTCCATCAGGCCATGACGCTGCACCATTTCGCGAATCGCCAGCACGGTGGTCGCGGCACGCATCCGTGATGCGCTTTTGACTTCCAGCTGCCAGTGATCGAAGTCGCATTTCTCGAACAGTTCTTCCAGCGTCGGAATCGGGCAAGGCTTGATCCAGCCCGGTCCACCCTTGCGTGCGTCATAGGTCACAAGCTCGGCCGCCGTGTGTTCGACGACCTTGCCGCGACGGTCGGTGGTGCGCTTGAGGGTCGGGTCGTGGATGACCATCAGCTCGCCGTCCATGGACAGGTGCAGGTCCAGTTCGCAGCGACGCACGCCGTGCTTGAGACATTCCTGAAAGCTGGTCAGGGTGTTTTCCGGTGCTTCGCCCTTGGCGCCGCGATGGCCGTAGATGAGGGTCACGGTTCTTCCTTAATTTAATTGCCTGATTCGAGTTGGTCGCGGGCCAGGCGTCGTTCCTGGGCCTGCTTTTGCAAGATGTGGCGGGCCAGCAGTTGGCGTTGGGCGTCGGTCAGGTGTTCGAACTCGGTGCCGACGTCATAGCCGTCGCCCTTGCGGTCGCAATGGGTGACGCGGGCGCGCAGCAGCAGGCCCAGGGCCTGCGGCATCAATACCAGTTTGACCGACAGGCGGGCGCCGGCGGCAATGGGCGATGGATGCTGAAAGTCGATGCCGCCTTCGGAGATGATCACTGGCTGCGGTTCGCCGATCTGCCCGAGCACGGTGATGGCGATCACCTGGCTCAGCAAGTCGATGCGTTTGTTCTGGGATTTGAGGAATGCCGCGAGGTTCCGGTCGCGTTCGCTGATCTGGCGTAACAGGTGTTGCGACTCGAATTCGCTCAGGTGCAGTTCGCTGAGCAAGTTGAAGAGTGGAGAAGCATCCTGCAACACTTCCTGGCCTGTGGCTTCAGTAGCGGACAGGGGCCGAATTTCCAGTGCGATCGTATCCTCGATACGGTAGTATTCGCGGCGATCTTCTTCATCTAATGTCGACATGGCGAACCCATGGTAGCGGCGGTGGTCTGAGTGTAAAGCTGGTTATCGACCCCCGCCACAAGGACGTTCCTTTTCCCTCCGAACAAGCCCCGACATGTTCAGACCTCTCTTCGTATTTATCGGCACGCGTTACACCCGTGCAAAGCGTCGCAATCATTTTGTGTCATTCATTTCCCTGACTTCGATGATCGGGCTCGCCCTTGGCGTGGTCGTGATGATCGTGGTGCTGTCGGTGATGAATGGCTTCGATCATGAGATGCGCACCCGCGTGCTGGGCATGGTGCCCCACGCGACCATCGAGTCCGGTGAGGCGATCAGCGATTGGCAAGGCCTGGCCGCGAAGGTCAAGCAGAACCCGCAGGTGACGGCCGTGGCGCCGTTTACGCAAATGCAGGGTTTGCTGACCAATAACGGCAAGGTCTCGAAAGTCCTGCTCAATGCCATCGACCCGGCGCAAGAGCGCCAGGTGTCGATCATCGATCAATTCATGACCCAGGGAAAACTCGACGACCTGGTGCCGGGTGAGTTCGGCATCGTCATCGGCGACAAGGCCGCGGCCAAGCTCGGTGCGGCCATCGGCGACAAGCTGACCTTCGTCGCGCCCGAAGTCACGGTGACCCCGGCCGGGATGTTCCCGCGCATGAAGCGCTTTACCGTGGTCGGCATCTTCCATGTCGGCGCCGGTGAGCTCGATGGCTATCTTGGCGTCACCAACCTGCAGGACCTGGCCCGGCTGCACCGCTGGAAACCGGATCAGGTCCAGGGCCTGCGCCTGAAGTTCGACGATCTGTTCCAGGCGCCGCGCACCGCGTGGAGCATCGCCCGCGACCTCGGCGAAGACCGCTACTACGCCCGCGACTGGACCCGCACCCACGGCAACCTGTACCAGGCGATCCGCATGGAAAAAGCCATGATCGGCCTGTTGCTGCTGCTGATCGTTGCCGTCGCTGCGTTCAACATCATTTCCACGCTGGTGATGGTGGTGAATGACAAGAAGGGCGACATCGCGATCCTGCGCACGCTGGGCGCCACACCAGGCACGATCATGCGCACGTTCATGGTGCAAGGCACCGTCATTGGCGTAGTCGGTACCGCGATCGGCGCGGTGGTCGGGATCTTCGCCGCGCTGAACGTCAGCGCCGCGATCTCGGCCCTCGAAGGCCTGATCGGGCACAAGTTCCTCAACGCCGACGTGTACTTCATCGATTACCTGCCGTCGCAGGTGCAGAGCCAGGACGTCGTGATGGTCTGCTCCGCGGCGTTGGTCCTGAGTTTCCTCGCCACCCTGTATCCAGCCTGGCGTGCCGCGCGCACCCAGCCTGCGGAGGCGCTACGTTATGAGTGAGTCGGGCATGAGTGATAAAGCAATCTTGAGCTGCCGCAGCCTGGGCAAATCCTACGAGGAAGGCCCGGAATCGGTAGAAGTGTTGGCCGGCCTGCAACTGGAGTTGCACCCGGGCGAGCGTGTGGCGATTGTCGGCAAGTCGGGCTCGGGCAAAAGTACCTTGCTCAACCTGCTGGGCGGCCTCGATACACCGACCAAGGGCAGCGTCTGGCTCGACGGTGAAGAACTGTCGGCGCTGAGCGAGAAGAAGCGCGGCCTGCTGCGTAATCGCGCACTCGGCTTCGTGTACCAGTTCCACCACCTGCTGCCGGAATTCACCGCCCTGGAAAACGTCTGCATGCCGCTGCTGATCGGCAAGACCGCGATCCCCGAAGCGCGTCAGCGTGCCACGGCGTTGCTGGAGCGGGTAGGGCTGGGGCATCGCCTGGAGCACAAGCCGGCCGAACTGTCCGGTGGTGAGCGTCAGCGTGTGGCCATCGCCCGCGCCCTGGTGAACAATCCAGGCCTGGTGATGCTCGACGAGCCGACCGGCAACCTCGATTCCCACACCGCCCAGGGGATCCAGGACTTGATGCTGGAGCTCAGCACCTCGATGCGCACGGCGTTCCTGGTGGTGACCCACGACATGAACCTCGCCCGCCAGATGGACCGCGTCCTGCACTTGCAGGAAGGTTGCCTGACTCCCATCTAACGGATTGAAACCCGACGCGACCGAAAGGTGCGTCGGGTCTTTTATTTTTATACGGTGCCCCAGCGAATGTTCAGACCGTTATCGATCTTTATCGGCACGCGCTATACCCGCGCCAAGCGCCGCAATCGCTTTGTTTCCTTCATCTCGATGACCTCGATGATCGGCCTCGCCCTCGGCGTGCTGGCGATGATCGTGGTGCTGTCGGTGATGAACGGCTTCCAGCGCGAAATGAGCTCGCGCATCCTCGGTATGGTGCCGCACGCCACCATCGTCGGCGTGAACCCGATTGACGACTGGAAGCCCGTGGCGGCGGCCGCGATGAAAAACCCGGAAGTGACGGCGGCGGTGCCGTTCACCGAGATGGAGGGCATGCTGTCCTACAAGGGCACGATGCAGCCGATCCAGGTCAGCGGTGTCGACCCGGCGCTGGAGGGCCAGGTGTCGATCGTCGCCAAGCACATCGTTCAGGGGAGCCTGGAAGCCCTGAAGCCGGGCGAATTCGGCGTGGTGATCGGGCAGATCACGGCGCGCCGCTTCCGCTTGAACGTGGGCGACAAGATCACCTTGATCGTGCCTGAGGTCAGCAATGCGCCGGGCGGCATTACCCCGCGCATGCAGCGGCTGAATGTGGTCGGCGTGTTCAAGGTCGGTGCGGAACTGGACGGCACCATGGCGCTGATCCACATGGCCGATGCCGCGCAGATGCAGCGCTGGGAGCCGAATCAGGTGCAGAGCGTGCGCCTGGCGGTGAAGGACTTGTATGCCGCGCCGCAAGTGTCGAACGACATCGCCACGGGGCTGGGCGCGGCCTACAAGGCTGACGACTGGACCCACACCCAGGGCAGCCTGTTCAGCGCGATGAAGATGGAAAAAACCATGATCGGCCTGCTGTTGCTGATGATCGTCGCGGTGGCGGCGTTCAACATCATCGCGACCCTGATCATGGTGGTGAACGACAAGGGTGCGGACATCGCGATCCTGCGCACCATCGGCGCCACGCCACGGCAGATCATGGCGATCTTCGTGGTGCAGGGCACGGTGATCGGCATCGTCGGCACCTTGATTGGCGGTGTATTGGGCGTGATTGCCGCACTGAACGTCAGCCAGATCGTAGGTTGGATCGAGCGGGTCAGCGGGCAGCACATCTTCAGTTCCGACGTGTACTTCGTCAGTAACCTGCCGTCTGAGCTGCAAGGCGCGGATGTGGCGCTGATCTGCACGGCGGGGTTTGTCATGAGCTTCCTGGCCACGGTTTACCCGGCCTGGCGTGCGGCGAAGATCGAGCCGGCTCACGCGTTGCGGTATTCGTAAGCCGTTACACCGCCTTCGCGAGCAAGCCCGCTCCCACAGGGATCTGCGTCGTACACAGATGATGTGAACACCACAAAACACTGTGGGAGCGGGCTTGCTCGCGAAGGGGCCGGAGCTGCTGGCCTCAATCCCCCTTCGGTAACTCAATCACAAACCGCGTCCACCCATTCTCCGATTCGCAACGAATCTGCCCGCCATGGGCACGGATGATCGACTGGGTGATCGCCAGTCCCAGTCCCGCATGTTCGCTACTGCCTTCACGACGCGCAGGATCGGCCCGGTAAAACCGGTCAAACAGGCGCGGCAATAGATCTTTGGAAATCTGTTGGCCCGTGTTTTCAACGGTCAGGCGCAACTCTTTTGGCTGATCGACGATTCGCACCCGAACCTCGCCATCGACCGGCGTGAACCGCAGTGCGTTGTCCAGAAGGTTCGACAGTGCCCTGCGCAACATGCTGCGGTCACCTTCGAGGCGGGCATTGCCGTCACGACTCAGTTTTACCTGCGCGTCTTCCGCCAGCGGCGCAAAAAACTCCAGCAGCAGATCCGTTTCCTGTCCCAGTTCCAACGGTTCGCGCTTGGGGATTAACAGTCCATGGTCAGCCTTGGCCAGATAGAGCATGTCGTTGACCAGTTGCGCCATCCATTGCAGCTCTTCGAGGTTGCTGTGCAGGGCTTCGCGGTAGTCCTCGATGGGGCGAGGGCGGGTGAGGGTGACCTGGGTGTGGGTCAGCAGGTTCGACAATGGCGTGCGCAGTTCATGGGCAATGTCGGCGGAGAAGGCCGACAGGCGCTGAAACGAGTCGTCGAGGCGTCCGAGCATGGCGTTGAAGTTGTGGGCCATTTCCGCCAGTTCCGGCGGTATGTTTTCTTCAGGTAGCCGCGAGTTCAGCGATTGCGCGGAAACACCACTGGCCACCGCGCTGATCCGCCTTAACGGGCGCAAGCCGCTGCGTGCCGCCCAGGCGCCCAGCAGTGCGGTGGCCAGGGCTGACAGGCCGACGGTCAGCCAGATCAAATGCTGCATGCGTTGCAGAAAGTGCTGGTGATGGGTGATGTCCAACAGCAGGGTCAGTTGCGGTGACTCGGGTTTGTCCGCGAAAAGCGGCGCATTGAGGACGCGGTAATCTGTGCCTTCATGGCTCACCGTCGACAATCCGGACCGGCGCGGCAGTGCCTGGGGGATGTTGGTCGAGCTGTCATACCAGCGCTGGCCGTCGCTGCCGGTGATTCGCAGGGACAGGTCAGCCTGCCGGCTCAACTCCTCGGCCAGTTTTACTTCGCTGTCACTCGACTGTAAGTCGTGCAGGGCCCGACGCAAGCCAATCAGCTTGCCGTCCAGCAGTTGCTGGTCGAGTTCAACGAAGTGCGCCTCGCTGGCGCGGCTGAACAGCACCCCGGCGAACAACGAGACCACGGCGGTGCATGCGGCAAACAGCAGCGCCAGGCGGCTGCTCAAGGAGAGACGGCGCATCAGGCGGGACGCTCTTCAAGGACGTAGCCCATGCCGCGTACGGTATGGATCAGCTTGTTGGGGAATTCATCGTCGATCTTCAGGCGCAGGCGACGGATCGCCACCTCGATGACATTGGTGTCGCTGTCGAAATTCATGTCCCAGACCTGGGACGCAATCAGCGACTTGGGCAGGACTTCGCCCTGGCGGCGCAGGAGCATTTCCAGCAGGGCGAATTCCTTGGCGGTCAGGTCGATACGCTGGCCGCTGCGTTCGACCCGGCGCCGGATCAGGTCCAGGCGCAGATCGGCCAGTTGCAGGCTGGTCTCCTGCGGCGTGGTGCTGCCGCGACGCAACAGGCTGCGGACCCGGGCCAGTAGTTCGGAGAAGGCAAACGGCTTGACCAGATAGTCATCGGCACCCAGTTCGAGGCCGTGAACCCTGTCCTCCACGGCGTCACGGGCGGTCAGAAAAAGTACCGGCGTGTCCAGGCCGGCGCTGCGCACTGCTTGGAGAATTTGCCAGCCATCACGACCCGGCAGCATTACATCAAGAATCAGCAGGGCATATTCGCCGCTGAGGGCCAATTGCTGGCCGGTGTTGCCGTCGGCCACCAGTTCCGTGTTGAACCCGGCCTCGGTCAGGCCCTGGCGCAGATAATGGCCGGTTTTGGGTTGGTCTTCGACGATCAGCAGTTTCATGGGCGACTCATGGCAAGTGGAACGAAGGCTTTATACCGTGGGCAGCATTCGCACAGGGCAACCTGACAAAGTTGTAATCTGGCTGTCAGGTTACGGGCAGTGGCAGCAGTTTAGAGTTTTGCGCATGCTGAGCCTTAACTTGTTGGAGTATGACGATGTTTTTACGCAAATCCGTGGCGCAAATCCTGTGTTTGCTGGCGCTGAGTTCACCGGTGTGGGCAGACGCCGGGCATACCTACGATTTCGGTCAACCGGCCTCGGCGGCCAAGGCGACCCGCAGCATCGAGGTGGTGATGGGGGACATGTCCTTCACGCCGAAGTCCCTCGATATCAAGGCCGGGGAAACCGTGCGCTTCGTGCTGGTCAATAAAGGCCAGTTGCTGCATGAGTTCAACTTGGGGGATGCGGCATTGCATGCCAGGCACCAGCAGGAAATGTTGCAGATGCAACAGAGCGGCATGCTGGCGCCAACCGGTATGAAGGCAATGGCCGGCATGGATCACAGCAAAATGGACCACGGCATGAAGCATGATGACCCCAACAGCGTGCTGGTGGAACCGGGCAAGACCGCCGAGCTGACCTGGACCTTCAGCAAGGCCACCAGCCTTGAGTTTGCCTGCAATATTCCCGGCCATTACCAGGCCGGCATGGTCGGCAAACTGACTGTCAGTCAGTAAGCACTCAAAGGCGGGAGCAAAGGCTGATAGAATCCGCTGATTCTTCAGTCAGGTTTCCGCCATGCATCCCGCAGCCGAACACTCGCCGCTGGGCAAGTCCAGCGAATACATCGCCACCTACACGCCGTCCTTGCTGTTCCCGATCCCGCGCACCGCGAAGTGGGCGGAGCTGGGCCTGACGGCGCAAACCCTGCCGTACAAAGGCGTGGACTTCTGGAACTGCTTCGAGCTGTCCTGGCTGCTGCCGTCGGGCAAGCCGGTGGTGGCGATCGGCGAATTCAGCATTCCGGCGGATTCGCCGAACATCATCGAGTCGAAGTCGTTCAAGCTCTATCTCAACTCCCTGAACCAGACGCCGTTTGCCGATACCGCGAGCCTTGAGGCGACGCTGGCCAAGGACTTGTCGGCGGCTGCCGGCAAGCCGGTGGGTGTGCGCATTCGCAGTCTCAAGGAGGTCGAGAGCGAAGGTGTCGTGGCCTTGCCGGGCGTGTGCATCGATGAACTGGATATCAGCGTCAGCAACTACGAGCATCCACGGCCGGAACTGCTGCGTTGCGATGATTCGCGCATTGTCGAGGAGAGCGTGCACAGTCATTTGCTCAAGTCCAACTGCCCGGTCACCAGCCAGCCGGACTGGGGCAGCGTCGCGGTGGAGTACCGTGGCGCGGCGCTGGATCATGCGAGCCTGCTCGAGTACATCGTCAGCTTCCGCCAGCACTCGGACTTCCATGAACAGTGTGTAGAGCGGATCTTTCTCGACCTGCAGCGGTTGCTCAAGCCAGAGAAACTGACGGTGTATGCGCGTTATGTGCGTCGTGGCGGGCTGGATATCAACCCGTATCGCAGCACTGAAGAGGTGCAGCTGCCGAACCATCGCCTAGTCCGCCAGTAACGCTTTAATGTGGGAGCGGGCTTGCTCGCGAAGGCGGCTTCACATTCAACGATGATGTTGACTGACCCACCGCTTTCGCGAGCAAGCCCGCTCCCACAGGGGACTTGCATTGCCAAGTGCAGAAAAGAAAAAGCCCTGCTATCACTAGCAGGGCTTTTTTGCGTCTGGCGGGGTTCAGATTCCCATATTGGCCAAGGCCTGCCCTATGTTACGCAGGGTGCCGGCAAGGGTAGGGTGTTCGAGCTCGAAGCGTTCCACGGCCAGGTTGACGCCATCGGCGAGGCTGGAATCCTGGGTTTTGGTTTCGAGTTCAAGCTTCAACTCGATCTGTTGCATCAGTTCGCTCAACTCTGCGCGTTCGGCTTCAGACAATGGAGGATTCTGTTCCAATTGCTCGCGCAGGGCATTGAGCTGTTCTTGCAGTTCGCGGGCAGGCATGGCGTTCTTCCTTCTTTTATCGATAGGCACTGGCATAGACCATGGCGGCAGGCCAAAGGTCGATGGCTGACCTTTAGATTAATCCACTCGCGGCCAACGTGCATGATCTCGATCAGGGCTTTTCGCCCTTGAGCCGACGCAAGCTGATATCGGCCAGGCAGGTGTCGAGTTCACCGAGATGATCGATCACCGAATGCACGCCCAGACCAAACAGTTGCATTGTCGCCTTGGCGCGTTTGATGTCGCGCTCCTGCGGGGGCAGCGCTTGCCATTGCTCGGGCGCCAGCCCGCACAGCGAGCCGCAGGATGCCAGACCGATGGTCCACAACCCGGCATTGAGCCCCGCTTGCAGCAAACGGGGTTCACCGCTCACCAGTACGCAGCCGTCGAGTCGCTCGACGTTCAGGGTCATCAAGGCGTGCCAGCAGGCATTCGGGGCGGGCCATGGGTTGTTTGTAGCTGAATGTTGCGAGGGTTTGATCCATTCCGGCAGCGCCGCGGCCAGGGTTTGGCTGAGGGCAGGGGGCAGTTCATCGAGCCAGGCGCAGGGGATTTGCTGGCGCTGCAAGCTGCGCAGGCTATCCAGTGCGCCGGGCGTGGCCTCGGCGTGTTCGGCCGAGTGGCTGCCGTGCCGGTGCGTGTGCGCGCCGAAATCCACCAGGCAGCCACTGAGGCCGAACAGTACGGCGGTCAGGCTGGGTGCGGTTTGAGGCAAGGCTTCGGCGAGCGGCATGTGGACGTCCCTGAAATAGCCTGAAGGCTAGTGGACGACGGTGACAGTTGAATGACATGGATGTGAAACGCTCACATTTGGCACGATTCCTTCCGTGTGGATCTCGTACAAAGTGCGTTAAACGGCGTTTACGTCTTATACTTGCCAACTTATTGCCTGGGCCAAGTGCCCGAGCCAGTACAAACCAAGGAGTTTTTTTCTATGCGCTGGAGCAATCATCTAGCCAGGATTTGTGTATGCGCCAGTGTGATGCTGGTTCCGTTCGCTGCCCAGGCAGCCACGGAAGAGGATCCTTGGGAAAGCGTCAACCGCCCGATTTTCAAGTTCAACGACGTGATCGACACCTACGCGCTCAAACCCCTGGCCCAGGGCTACCAGTACGTGACGCCGCAGTTTGTCGAAGACGGCGTTCACAACTTCTTCCGTAATATCGGCGATGTGCGCAACCTGGCCAACGATATCCTGCAGGCCAAACCTCGTGCCGCAGGCGTTGATACCGCACGAATCATTTTCAACACCACCTTCGGCTTGCTGGGCGTCATTGATGTCGGCACGAAAATGGGCCTGCAGCGCAATGACGAAGACTTCGGTCAGACGCTGGGCTACTGGGGTGTCGGCAGCGGCCCTTACGTGATGCTGCCGCTGCTGGGGCCAAGCACCTTGCGTGATACGCCGTCGAAGTACGTCGACAGCTACACCGGCGCTTATCGTTACGTAAACGACGTTTCGGTGCGTAACTCGTTCCACGCCCTGGACATCATCGATACCCGTGCCAACCTGCTGTCGAGCGAGAAGCTGATCACCGGCGACAAGTACACCTTCATCCGTAATGCATACTTGCAGAACCGTGAATTCAAGGTGAAAGACGGTCAGGTCGAAGACGATTTTTGATCTCGACCGGTAAACTGAAAAAGGCGGCCATCAAGGCCGCCTTTTTTGTCTGCGAAGAGCCGCATGCGGATGAAATCGCGGTTTTCACTGTAGTCCCGGCCGGTTTGGCTCGTGGGTTCGAACCTTCCATTGGGTTACGGATTTGCCTGTTCTTATAACTCTCGGTGATTTGACAAATAAAGACGTCAAGCGACCATCGGCGTGAGCTTGAAACGCCCCGCGGATGGGAGTACCGTCTGCGCCTTAGAAGGGCACCTCTGGTGAACACGTGTGTAGGGCAATTGCCCGAAAGCGGTGCGACAGAGAGGCTAGAAAGCGAATCCAGTAGTCAGCGCCGGGCCAAAATCCCCGCCTGCTACGCCAACCTAATTCTGGCGCCGTTTGCCCACATGCCAAAAACCAGTGCCACGCTGCTGATAATCGATGATGACGAAGTAGTGCGCGCGAGCCTCGCCGCCTATTTGGAAGACAGTGGTTTCAGCGTCTTGCAGGCCAGCAATGGTCAGCAGGGTCTTCAGGTATTCGAGCAAGACAAGCCCGACTTGGTCATCTGCGATCTGCGCATGCCGCAGATGGGTGGACTCGAACTCATTCGCCAGGTCACCGAACTGTCGCCGCAAACCCCGGTGATCGTGGTGTCGGGTGCCGGCGTGATGAATGACGCGGTCGAAGCCCTGCGCCTGGGCGCGGCGGACTACCTGATCAAGCCTCTCGAAGATCTGGCTGTGCTCGAGCACTCTGTGCGCCGGGCCCTGGATCGTGCGCGCCTGCTGCTGGAGAACCAGCGCTACCGCGAGAAGCTGGAGAAGGCCAATCGCGAGCTCGAAGCCAGCCTGAACCTGCTCCAGGAGGATCAGAACGCCGGTCGCCAGGTGCAGATGAACATGCTGCCGGTCAGCCCCTGGACCATCGACGAGTTCAAGTTTGCTCACCAGATCATCCCGTCGCTGTACCTGTCGGGTGATTTCGTCGACTACTTCCGGGTCGACGAGCGCCGGGTCGCCTTTTACCTGGCGGACGTTTCCGGTCACGGCGCCTCCTCAGCCTTCGTCACCGTGCTGTTGAAGTTCATGACCACGCGCTTGCTGTTCGAATCCAAGCGCAGCGGCACCCTGCCGGAATTCAAGCCTTCAGAGGTTCTTGGTCATATCAACCGGGGCCTGATCAGTTGTAAGCTGGGTAAACACGTCACAATGGTCGGTGGAGTCATCGACGAGGAGACCGGTTTGTTGACCTATAGCATCGGCGGTCATTTGCCGTTGCCAGTGTTGTACACGCCAGACAGTGTTCGTTATCTGCAAGGGCGTGGTCTGCCGGTGGGCCTCTTCAACGAAGCCACCTACGAAGACCACGTGCTGGAACTGCCACCGACGTTCAGCCTGACGCTGATGTCTGATGGCATTCTGGATCTTTTGCCAGAACCCACACTCAAAGAGAAAGAAGCGGCGTTGCCCCAACGGGTCAAGGCAGCGGGCGGCACCCTGGATGGGCTGCGGCAGGTTTTTGGATTGGCCACGCTAGGGGAGATGCCGGATGATATCGCCCTGTTGGTGTTGAGCAGGAATCTTTGATGAGTACCGGTAGAATCCAGTTCGCCGAGCAGGATGGCACCTTCGTCCTGAAGTTCGTCGGTGAAGTTCGCCTGACCCTGTGTTCGGCGTTGGATGCGACTATTGAGCGGATCTTCAGCGCGTTGAATTTCAATTCGATCGTGATCGATCTGACCGAAACCCGCAGCATCGACAGCACCACACTTGGCCTGCTGGCCAAGCTGTCGATCCTGTCGCGGCAGAAGGTTGGCCTGCTGCCGACCGTCGTCACCACCCACGAAGACATCACGCGGCTGCTGCAGTCCATGGGCTTCGAGCAGGTGTTCAACATCGTTGACAAGCCGGTTCCGTGCCCGGAATGCCTGGACGACCTGCCAGACCAGGATCAGTCCGAAGAAGTGGTGCGGATCAAGGTGCTCGAAGCGCACAAGATCCTCATGGGCCTGAACGACACCAATCGTGAAGCCTTCCATGACCTGGTGAATGCGCTCGAACGCCATTGATCCCCTGAATTGATGTGGGTCAGCCAGACCCCCATCGCGAGCAAGCTCGCGATGGCGTCCTGCCAGTCACCAAACACATACAAAAAAGGGCGAACCCTCACAGGTTCGCCCTTTTTGCATTACACCCACTCAGATCACAGCTTGGCCTGCAACAACGCCTCGAGCTTCTCCTGATCCCGCGCGAACTGACGAATGCCTTCAGCGAGTTTCTCGGTCGCCATCGCATCTTCGTTGGACAGCCAGCGGAACTGCGATTCGTTTAGGCTCAGGCGCGCTTCACCGGCATGGCCAGGCGCCAGTTTGCGCTCCAGCTTGCCGGTATCCGCGGCCAGCTTGTCGATGAGGTCCGGGCTGATGGTCAGGCGGTCACAGCCGGCCAGTTGCTCGATCTGGCCCAGGTTGCGGAAGCTCGCCCCCATGACCACGGTCTTGTAGTCATTGGCCTTGTAGTAGTTGTAGATGCGCGTCACCGACTGCACGCCCGGATCATCCGCGCCGGTGTAGTCGTTGCCGTTGGCTTTCTTGTACCAGTCGTAGATACGGCCCACGAACGGCGAAATCAGGAACACCCCGGCGTCGGCACAGGCGGCCGCCTGGGCAAAGGAGAACAGCAGGGTCAGGTTGGTCTGGATGCCTTCCTTTTCCAGGATCTCGGCAGCGCGGATGCCTTCCCAGGTGGACGCGATCTTGATCAGCACGCGGTCGCGGCCAATACCGGCCTTGTCGTACAGCTCGATCAGGCGATGCGCACGCTTGAGCATGGCATCAGTGTCGAACGACAGGCGCGCATCCACTTCGGTGGAAATGCGGCCCGGAATCACTTTCAGGATTTCTTGCCCCACGGCCACGCCAAAACGGTCGCTGGCCAGGCCCACATCGCCCTTGCAGTCATTGACGCAGGCGTTCAGCAGCTCGGCATACGCAGGAATGGCCGCGGCCTTGAGCAGCAGGGAAGGGTTGGTGGTGGCGTCCACGGGCTTAACGCGAGCGATAGCTTCGAAGTCGCCGGTGTCGGCAACCACGGTTGTCATTTGTTTGAGTTGTTCCAGCTTGGAAGTCATGAGCGTGCTCTGTCCTATGGGTCTGATGACATTACCCGAGCGCTGACAGCCACTCAAGGGCGTGTACGTGTATCAATGCCCCCTGTGGCAACAACCTGAAAACAGGTGTTTGAAAGGTGGGGTGCGGTATCGAAGAATACGATGCCAAAACGCCCCACAGGTTCAACAAGACCGACCGTTAACGCCCCTCAAGCAACTCCGCCGCTTGATCCAGCAACGCCAAAGGCTCTTTGGCCTTGTGAATGTCCACCGACAATAACTGCCGAAACTTGCGTGCTCCCGGGAACCCGGTGCCCAGCCCAAGCACATGGCGAGTGATGTGGTGCATCGAACCACCTGCCGCGATGTGCGCCGCTATATAAGGACGCAACTGCGCCAGCGCCTCAGCCCGGCTGATCACCGGCGCCGCGCTGCCGAACAGCTGCTGGTCCACCTCGGCCATCACATAAGGGTTGTGATACGCCTCGCGGCCCAACATCACGCCGTCAAACGTCTGCAAATGTTCGTGGCAAGCCTCCAGCGTCTTGATCCCGCCGTTGAGGATAATCTCCAGCTCAGGAAAATCCGCCTTCAACCGCGCTGCCACGTCATAACGCAGGGGCGGGATGTCACGGTTCTCCTTCGGCGACAACCCCTCCAGAATCGCGATCCGTGCATGCACGGTAAAACTGGTGCACCCGGCATCCCGCACCGTGCCGACGAAATCACACAGCTCCTCGTAACTGTCCCGGCCATTGATCCCGATACGGTGCTTGACCGTCACCGGAATCGACACCGCATCACGCATCGCCTTCACACAATCGGCCACCAACTGCGGATGCCCCATCAAGCACGCGCCGATCATATTGTTCTGCACCCGATCACTCGGGCAGCCGACATTCAGGTTCACCTCATCGTAACCATGCTCCTGCGCCATGCGCGCACATGCGGCCAGGTCCAGCGGCACACTGCCACCCAGTTGCAGCGCGAGCGGGTGCTCGGCTTCGTTGTGCCGCAGGAAACGCTCGTGATCACCGTTGAGCAGGGCACCGGTGGTGACCATTTCGGTGTAGAGCAGGGCGTTTTTCGACAGCAGGCGCAGGAAGAAGCGGCAGTGGCGGTCGGTCCAATCCATCATGGGTGCGACGGAGAAACGGCGGGAAAGCGGGGCGGGTGTGGCGGTGGTTACGGACATGGGGGATCTGGAATCGGTGAGGCTGGGAGGTGGAGGAGTTTATCAGGAATGGGGCTTGTGGGGTTTGGGCATGCCTCAGGGCGATTTAGCAGGTGCTGGGTATTGCGTTGATAACATCACGAAAAAGTAGGAGATTTCCCTCAAATCGCGTCCACATTGCCCATATTGCCCTACCTCTGATCACCCGATTAACCTCCCTCCGTCGCTGCAAATTCAGCGACAAGGGTGTGGAAGCCCTTCACAAGATCTAGGCGCATAGGCGCCACCTAAATTTAAGCAGGCGCTTTTTTCATGTCTGCTGTTAAATTATGGCGGCTGTGCGCGGGGCACTTTCGGGTGCGCCGGGTTCCTAGATCCCCGGTCTTCCACACCTGCGCACAGCTGCCACCCCATCATGTGGAAGTGATGCTGGCAGTTCCTTTGGTTAATTCTAGGAACGATAACGATGAAAAAGATAACGCCTGACCCTCCGGAAACCGCAATAGCTTCCGACTCTCTCGATCTTGGTCAACTCTCCGCTGACTCTCAGCGGGTTGTCAGCAAACGTCTACGAAATCCGAATCACGCTGATCCCGTCTGCCATGTGTTCACCATTCTGCCCAACGTCGACACTGAAACGCTCCTCTGTCACGCCTGTGAAACCCTTGCATCGTTGAACGTCTTGACCACTGACCTGGCTTGCAAGCTCGAAGGTTCAACCCGCAGTTTGGCGCTGTCGATTCAACAGTTGGCGGTGGTGGGGGAGTTGTTGGTGAATCGGGCATTGGACAATGTCGATCCGTAAGGTAGTGGAAGTGAGAGATCGCCAGGTGCGCACGGTTCCTGAACCAACGCTGTCACCCTCCAAAGTTTCATGTTGCCCGGCACAGACGAGGCATAGGATGACCGCCAAACGCCAGGCCCCGCGCCTCAACCCACAGGAATCAAAAAATGATCGCAAACCTCGTCAAAGTCTCGCTGCTTGCCGGTGCTTTGTTGTTGAGCGCCTGTTCGGGTGTGAGCGCCCATCGTGATTATTCTGCCGACTCGGTGCAGCCGGCCGGGTTTGGCCCGGGGCCGACCAGCAGCAATCCCGACAAGATGAATTTCCATGGCAGTGCGCTCGGCAATAGCTTCGGCGAATACGGTTCCGGTTTGCTGCACGACGATTGATACGCGCTCCGCAATGAAGAAGGGCGCTCCTTTGGGGGCGCCCTTTGTTGTGCGAAAAAAACGATCCGTTACTTGGCGTCAGGCACCGCCAGCCATTGGCGCAGAATCTTCTGGTAGTTGCCTGTCGCCTTGGCCAGTTGCAGCCACTGATCGACGTACAGCTTCCAGGTGATGTCGTCGCGGGGCAGCAGGTAGGCTTTTTCGCCGTATTGCATGTAGTGCGTGGGGTTGACCGCGCACAGGCCCGGCTTGAGCTTCTGCTGATACAGCGCCTCGGATGCGTCGGTGATCATCACGTCGGCTTTTTTATCCAGCAGTTCTTGAAAGATGGTCACGTTGTCGTGCAACTTCAATTGCGCCTTGGGCAGGAAGGCGTGGACGAAGGCTTCGTTGGTACCGCCGGCGGGTTCGACCAGGCGAACCGTTGGCTGGTTGATCTGTTCGACGGTCTGGTACAGCGCCTGGTCTTCGCAGCGCACCAGCGGGATTTTGCCGTCGACGTCCAGGATGCTGCTGAAGAAGGCTTTTTTCTGCCGTTCCAGGGTGACCGAGATGCCGCCCATGGCGATGTCGCACTTGCCGGCGAGCATGTCGGGCATCAGGGTTTTCCAGGTGGTGGGCACCCACTCGACCTTGACGCCAAGGCTGTCGGCCAGGGCGCGGGCCATGGCGATGTCGATGCCGGAGTATTCGCCGTCCTCGGCTTTGAGGGTGTAGGGCTTGTAGTCGCCGGTGGTGCAGACGCGCAGTTGTCCCTGTTGCATGACGCTGTCCAGATGCGAAGGTTCTGCCTGGGCGCCAAGGGAGAGTGCGAGCAAGCCGCCGAGCATCATTGCTCTTTTGATTTTCGTCATTGTTATCGGGCTTTTGTGCTGGAGTGGTTTTGAAAGGGGAGTGTAGTGAAACTTTCACCGGTGTGAAAAATCAACGCCCCTGAAGATGACTCACTCCACTTCCGGGCTCAACGTACCCAGCCACGCCACCAACCCCAAAATCAATATCGCCGCGGCCATTTCCACCCACACACTGCGTCGAAGTGCATGGGCTGCCACGCGATACTGGCCCTCTCGCAACGACCGCTCCAGCAAGGGGCCAAGATAAAAGCGGTTCAGCGCCGCCAACACCAGCATCCCGGCAAACAGCAGTACTTTGATCGCCAGCAAAACTCCGTAGTGGCTGAGTAAAACCTCATCGAGTTTCGGCCCGACAATGAAGAGGTAGTTCACCACGCCCGTCACGGTGATGATCACAACGACCAGCGCACCGACAAGCTCAAATCGCCTGACTGCGTGAGCCAGCAACCGTATGTGCGCTTCGGTTTGCAGGGCCCGGGGTTGCGCCATCAACGCAAACGCCAGCAACGCGCCGAGCCAGACACCCGCCACCAACAGGTGCAGGATGTCCGTAGCGAAATGCCAATAACGGCGACTGCCTTCGTCCATGGCGCCATGCCCGCTCCAGGCCAGGCTGGCGAGGGCGATGCCGCCGGCCGTGGCGGCGATCACCAGGCTGATGCCGGGGGCGCGTGGGTTGAGCATCAACGCCAAACCCGCGACCGCTAATGCAATCATCCGCACGGCCCAGGCCAACCCGACGTCCGTCTCGAACAGCATCATTTCGAGGTGAGGGCGCAACTCGGTAACGTCTGATTCACCGCTCATGACGCGGACCATCAGCACCATGCCGGCGATGGACAGCAGCGCGCCGAGCCCGGCTGTTCCCGTCAATAACCGGCGAAAGGGCAAGACTGTCCCGGATTGCCGTTCCTGTCCCTTGAAGCTGTAGAGCCCGAACAGCGCCACGCCAAACAACAACATCAAATCCACATACAACACAAACCGCAGCACGACGTTGGCCGAGTCGCTCATCGATCATTTCACTTTGAAGGTGACGTTGCCGGTGATCGGGTGGGTGTCCGACGACACCGCGCGCCATTCGACCTTGTAGGTGCCGGCAGCCAGGGGCGCTGCCGGGATGATGAACATGGTCTTCGGATCGCTGCCGCCGCTGACTTTGGCCTTGACCGGCATCGGGGCATGGGCCATGCCGGCCATTTCGGTCATCAGCAGTTTTGCACCGGAAAACTGGGTGACGAGGTTTTCGGAGAAGTGCAGTTCGATCTTGTCGGGTGATGCACCTTCTACACCTTCCGCCGGGGTGGAAGAGAGTAGTTTGGGGTGCGCTTGAGCGAGGGTGCTAACAAGCAGGCCGCTGAGCAACGCGACTGCGATAGCGGTGGGTTTGAAGAAGCGCATGCAAGGTCCTTTACCGCTCGAAGCGGTTGTTGTTGGTTTTGGGTGAGTCTGTTCAGAACCACATCCGAACACCGAGCACGAGGCGGGTTTCGCTGCGGTCCTCGCCTTCGTCGTTGGCGTAGTCGGCGGTGTTGCCGTAGGTGCGGTTCCAGGTCACGCCGAGGTAGGGCGCGAATTCCCGGCGGATTTCGTAGCGTAGGCGCAAACCAGCCTCGGTGTTGGACAGCCCCGCGCCGATGCCCCGTTGCGGATCGTTTTTGCCGTAGGCGTTGAGCTCGACGGTCGGCTGCAGGATCAGCCGATTGGTCAGCAGGATGTCGTAGTCGCCTTCCAGCCGCACGGCGCTCTGACCGCCTTCGCCGATGAAGGCCGTGGCTTCGGCCTCGAAGTTGTACAGCGCCATGCCTTGCACGCCGAACGCGGCCCAGGTTTGCGGGGCACCGGGTTTGAAGTCCTGGCGCACGCCGCTGACGACGTCCCACCACGGGGATATGGCGTGGCCCCACAGGGCCTGGATTTCCGCGTCCTCGGTCACGCCGTTGGTGCGCTCGCCTTCGGAGCGCAGCCACAGGCGATCAATGTCACCGCCGACCCAACCGGACAAGTCCCAGGCCAGTGTGCTGCCGTCATCGGCGTCCTGCCATTCCAGTTTGTCGGCGAGGAAAAAGGAGTTGAGCGTGCTGTCATGTACGTGGTGGCCGGCGGGATCGGCATACACCGCAGCGCGATCGGCATCGGTCAGCACCGGGATCGGCGTGCGACTTTCGCTGGGGGCGGCGGGCTGCATCTGGCCCTCGTCCATGCCTTGCATCTGGTCGTGGTTCATCTGGCTATGATCCATGCCTTGCATCTGGCCGTGGTCCATCTGGCTGTGATCCATGCCTTGCATGTCATCGCTGGCGGCCATTGCCGTCGAGGTCACGAGTGCGAAAAAAACCGGGGTGAATCGAATCATGGGGCGCACCTCATTCTTCCACGCGAACTTCACGGAACATGCCCATTTCCATGTGGTACAGGAGATGGCAGTGATAGGCCCAGCGGCCGAGCGCATCGGCCGTGACCCGATAGCTGCGCCGGGAGCCCGGTGGCATGTCGATGGTGTGTTTGCGCACCATGAACTGGCCGTTCTCGTCTTCGAGGTCGCTCCACATGCCATGCAGGTGGATGGGGTGCATCATCATCGTGTCGTTGACCAGAACGATCCGCAGCCGCTCGCCGTACTTGAGGCGCAACGGCTGTGCATCAGAGAACTTCACGCCGTTGAACGACCAGGCGAATTTTTCCATGTGGCCCGTCAGGTGCAGTTCCAGGGTGCGGCCAGGCTCGCGGCCGTCCGGGTCTTCGAAGGTGCTGCGCAGGTCGGAGTAGGTGAGTACGCGGCGCCCGTTGTTGCGCAGGCCCATGCCGGGGTCGTCGAGTTTCGGTGAGGTGGACATGGCTTGCATGTCCACCAGCGGGTTGTCGGTTTCCGAGGCCGGGTGGGACTGCATGCCGGGCATATCGCCCATGGCCATGTTGCTGTGATCCATGCCCGCCATGCTGCCGTGGTCCATGCCGCCCATGCCCATGTCATCCATGTTCACCAGGGGGCGCGGGTCCAGTGGCGGCAGCGGCGCAACCAGTCCTGTCTTCACCGCCAGGGTGCCCCGTGCGTAGCCGGTGCGATCCATCGCTTGGGCGAACAGGGTGTAGGCCGCTTCGGTCGGCTCGACGATAACGTCGAAGGTTTCCGCCACGGCAATGCGAAACTCGTCGACGCTCACCGGTTTGACGTGCAGGCCATCGGCGGCGACCACGGTCATTTTCAGGCCGGGGATGCGCACGTCGAAGTAGGTCATGGCCGAGCCGTTGATGAAGCGCAGCCGCAGCTTTTCCCCGGGGCGGAACACCCCGGTCCAGTTCGAATCCGGCGCCTGGCCGTTCAACAGGTAGGTGTAAGTGGCGCCGCCGACGTCCGCCAAATCGGTGGGGTTCATCTTCATCTCGGCCCACATTTTGCGGTCGGCGACGGTCGGCCCCCAGCCTTTTTCGCTGACGTCGTGGATGAAATCGCCCACGGTGCGTTTGTTGAAGTTGTAGTAATCGGACTGTTTTTTCAGCGTCTTCATCAGGCCGACCGGGTCTTCGTCGGTCCAGTCGCTGAGCATCACCACATAGTCACGGTCGTACTGGAACGGCTCCGGGTCTTTGGCGTCGATCACCAGCGGGCCGTAGACGCCGGATTGTTCCTGAAACCCCGAATGGCTGTGATACCAGTAGGTGCCGTTCTGGCGCACGGTGAACTGGTAGACGTACATGCCGCCGGGCTCGATGCCCTTGAAGCTCAGCCCCGGCACGCCGTCCATGTTGGCCGGCAGCAAGATGCCGTGCCAGTGAATGGACGTGCTGTCCTTGAGTCTGTTGCGCACCCGCAGCGTCACCGTATCGCCTTCACGCCAGCGCAGCAGCGGGCCGGGGATGCCGCCGTTGATGGTCATCGCGGTGCGTGGGCTGCCGCTGAAGTTGACCGGGGATTCGCCGATGAACAGGTCGAATTCATTACCGGCCAACACCTGCGGTTCGCCGGGACTGCTGATTGCCCAGGCCGGCGTGCGCCATAACCCGAGGCCGCCGAAGAGCCCGCCGATGGCCAGGCCTTTGACGAAGGTGCGTCTTGAAGTGTGGGAGTGCATGCCGTCTGTTCCGCCCGTCAGCCTGTTGAACTTGTCGATGAGGCTAGCAGGCGGTGCCTTTCAGCTGGCTGAGGCGAAGATTACAGTTTTGACAGGTTGGGCGTCGCTTACCGGCGTGAAGTGGACTTTTCCCTTGAGGCCACCGTGTCGCCGCTGCAGTTGATGTAGGAAGACGACTTCAGCCAGCGTTGGTCCGGGTAGTAGGAAAACAACAATTGCCCGTCCTTCATCGAATCAATCAGCCGATGGGCAATCGCCGGTCTGACGGCCGGGCAACCCAGGCTGCGGCCGATGCGGCCATTGGCGCGGGCCAGCACCGGGCTGACATAGGGCGCGCCGTGAATGACGATGGCCCGGTCAAAGGCGTTATCGTTGAAGCCGGGCTCCAGGCCTTCCATGCGCAGCGAGTAACCGTTCTGGCCGAGGTAGCTTTGCTGGGTGCGGAACAGACCGATGCTGGTGGCGTGGCTTTCGTTGCGGTTGGAGAACAGCGTGGCCATGTTTTCACCGCTGTTGCGGCCATGGGCGACCAGTTCGTGAAACAGCAACTTGCGCCGTTTAAGGTCGAAGACCCACAGGCGTTGTTCGGTCGAGGGCAGGGAGTAATCGATCACCGCCAGTCGTTGGGCGGGGGCGACACCTTGGGCACGGCTGCATTGAGTGGCACGAACGGCCAGGGCAATCACTTTGGCGTCGGCGCCGGGTGCTGCTTTGACCAGCGCGTTTTCAAGCGAATCGGCGTAGGCTGACGTTACTGAAAGGCACGTCAGTAAAATGGCAAATAAAAGGCCAAAGCGGTTTAGCGCCATAGTCGGGTCTCATCATGATAATTTCGAGTCTAGCAGCGAGCGGAAAACTAGCCGTTTGAAACGGGGGATTAAGGATTATCCATGGTGCAGTTAACAAGGTCATTCGTCATAAGCCGCATGTTTTTTATGGGCTTTCTGATCAGCGGTGCAGCGTTTGGGCAAGTTTCGCCGATTGAGCCGGTATCTGCGGCGAGCAGCACAATCGATGCCGCGGCGCCCGACGACGCGGTCGGCCAAGCGATTCAAGCGACGCTGGAACCGCTGCGATCGGCCTTTCCGCCGTTGCTCACGTCCAGGCGCCATCAGCGTGTGGATGTCAACCGGGTGGTGCTGGATTTCTATATGCATCGCAACTATCGCGCCGCGTGGACGGATGATCGTGACGTGGCGCAATTACTCAAGAGCCTCGAAGAGACCCGGATCGACGGCCTGAATCCGGCGGATTTCCGCATCACCGAACTGGCTCAGGCCCATGAGTCGCTGGTGGCGGCCATGCCTTCCACAGCGCAACGGGCGATGTTTGACATGGCGGCGACCCGCACGTTCATCACCGCGCTGCTGCAACTGCGCCGGGGTAAAGTCGATCCGTCGCGGCTGGACATTCACTGGAATTTCGATCCTGCCGGCGGCAATGCCCACGAGGACATGAACAACCTGTTCGCCGCCCTCGATGCCCATGACGTTGCGCGTGCATTCGCCGATGCGCCTCCTCAGGAAGAGATTTACCGCAATTTGCGTGAAGGCCTGGCCCGGTTGCGCCAGGTCCATGATGCGGGCGGCTGGCCGAAAGTCACTGAAGGGCAATCGCTCAAGCCCGGCATGGACGGGGTGGCGGTGGCTCAATTGCGTGCGCGTCTGGTGGCGGGCGGTTACCTGGGCGCGCACCTGTCGAAAAAAGCCGGTTACGACGACAAGGTCATCGCCGCGGTGAAGAAGTATCAGACCGAGCAATACCTGGGGGCCGATGGCGTGGCGGGGGCGGCGACGCTGGCGGCGCTGAACGTGCCGGTCGAGGCGCGGATCGATCAGGTGCGGGTCAACATGGAGCGCGCCCGGTGGCTGTTGTACAAACTGCAGGGCACGTTTGTGATCGTCGATATCGCCGGATACAAGGTGGCGATGTACCGTGACGGTCTGCCGATCTGGCGTTCGCGAGTGCAGGTCGGCAAGCCGGTGCGCAGTACGCCGGTATTCCAGGCCGAAATCACCTACATCACGTTCAACCCGACCTGGACCGTGCCGCCGACCATCCTCAAGCAGGACGTGATTCCGAAAGTCCAGAACGATCCGGGTTATCTGGCGGCCAACCGGATTCGCGTGCTGGATCGCGAAGGCAATGTGCTCGATCCGTCGAGTGTCGACTGGAGCAACCCGCGAGGCATCCACCTGCGTCAGGATGCCGGGCCCGACAGTTCGCTGGGGCAGGTGGTGATCCGCTTCCCCAACGACTATGCGATTTACCTGCATGACACGCCACACCGCGAGCTGTTTGCCAAGACAGTCCGGGCCACCAGTTCAGGCTGCATCCGCGTGGAAAACCCCTTGCAACTGGTCGAGCTGTTGTTTAACGACCCGGTACGCTGGAACAGCGCCGGGATTCAAAAACAGTTGGCCAATGGCAGGACCGAGAACATCCCGCTACCGGTGAAAGTGCCGGTGTTGTTGGCTTACTGGACCGTGGACCTGAGCAATGACGGGCGGGTGACGTTCAAGCCCGACATTTATGATTACGATGCCAGGGTGCTGCAGGGCTTGAGTCAGCCTACGAAATTGCCCGCTCTGGACTTGCGTCGCGCAGAGATACCGCTGGTGGTGACGGGGCAGAACAAGCTGTAGCGAAAGACTGGAAACGGGCGCCGGAGCGTATTACTGATCACTTAACACACGAAACCGGTGGGAGCGAGCTTGCTCGCGATGGCGAACTGTCAGGCACCCCTTACGTGACTGTCCAACCGTCATCGCGAGCAAGCTCGCTCCCACAAGGTTTGCGGTGTTCAAAGGCTTAACTGACTGGCATTAGCCCCTAAAGCGCCAGCCCTTGCTGGACCACGACAAGCAGATCGGTTTCCGTGAGCGCCACCGCATCCAGTTGCGCGGTGGCCTGCTCGATCGTTTGTAGCCACCAGTGTGTTTCACCGTGTTCGTCCACGGTGCGCAACAGGGCGAGTTCGTTGTCTGTTGTGTGGATCTCGACCCGCCCCTCACCGTCGGCGGTGAAGCGTGCAACCGGGTCAAAGGTAATGCTGTGCTCGTTGCCGATGATCACCAACTGGTCGATGGCGTAGTCGTAAGCGTCGCCATCGGGGTGGCTCTCAAAGACGTGGGTGGGGTTGCGCCGCAGGATCAGGCCCGCTTCGGTCAACGGCTGTAGCCAGGTCTCTATGCGTTGATACAGTTCGTAGACCTGGCCCGGCCAGCCATCGATCGCCTGATCCGCGCTGGCCAGCCGTGTCTGTTTCAATTTTGCGGCGAGTTCGTCTGCCTTGCTCATGTCGATTCCCTGTATTGAGGTTTGTCTAATCGTAGCTCGTTGACGCACAGGCCGCGCTTGCCCTGGGTCATGTTTGCAGCGCAGGCAGGGTGCGGACGTTGCGTCCGGGCAGCACCGACGGGCGGTGTGTTACCGCTGGGCAAGTGGCCACCCATTTGTCCTGGATAACCCCGTAAACTACGCCGCCCGAAGACTGAGGGCTTTGGGTCGTTGCCCATGCCTTGCCCCCGACAGGATGAACTTTTGCCCACGCGCTTTAACGACCCGGACCACGCCCCTGGCATCGCATTGAAACGCATACCACTGCGCAAGGCCGCGGTATTGTTCATTGCCACGGTATGCCTGTGCCTGTGCGGTTTGCTCTACCTGCAACTGGAACAGTCCCGTCGCCACGACCTGAGCCTGGCGCAAGTGGCGTCTTCGAATCTGACGCGGGCCATGGCGCAGCAAGCCGAAGACACCTTCATGAAGGCCGACCTGGTGTTGACCAGCCTGGTGGACTGGATTCAGGTCGACGGGTTCGGCCCGGACCAACGGCCACGCTTGCAGCAGACCTTCGCTCGGCGCGTGCTGGCGCTGGATCAGTTGCACGGCATCCTGCTGTTCGACCAGAAGGGCCAGTGGGTGGTGACCTCGTTTGAAAATCTGCCTCGGGGCCCCGGCGTCGCCGATCGCGAGTACTTCAAGTATCACCAGCAGAACGTATCGTCGGTGGCGCATATCGGCCCGGCCATTCGCAGTCGGGAAAACGGTGAGTGGATCATTCCGGTTTCCAAACGGGTCAACGACAAGAACGGCCGTTTCCAGGGCGTATTGCTGGCCGGGATCAAGATGTCGTACTTCGACCAGTTCTTCAAAAGCTTCAGCCTCGACGACAACGGCTCGATGTTTCTCGGCCTGACCGATGGCACGCTGTTGGCGCGTCGACCTTTTGTGGAGGCGCAGATCGGCACGTCGCTGGCCCAGAGCGAGATTTTCCAGAAGTCCCTGCCACTGGCCAGCTCCGGCAATGCGATGTTCACATCCATCATCGATGGTGTGACACGCCTTTACGGTTACCGACAGCTGGAGGCGTATCCGCTGGTGGTCACGGCGGCGTCGTCCACGGAATCCATTCTCGCGGGCTGGTACGACACGGCGTTTCGCTCCAGTCTCATTGTTGCCCTGGTATTGCTGGGCGTGGGGCTGTTCGGGTGGGTGTTCCTGCATCAGGTGCGTGTTGGCGAGCGGGTCGAGTCGGATTTGCGCAGGGCACAGCAAGCGCTGGAGCTGATCGCCACCCACGACAGCCTGACCGGATTGGCCAACCGCCGATTGTTCGAGCGGGCGCTGGACGTCGAGTTCGGGCGCGGCGCCCGGCAGGTGAGCCCTTTGAGCCTGATCATGCTCGATATCGATTACTTCAAGCGCTACAACGACACCTACGGCCACGTGGTGGGGGATCACTGTCTGGCCGAAGTGGCACGCGCGCTGAAGAGTTGCTGCCACCGCAAGGCCGATCTGGCGGTGCGTTACGGCGGCGAAGAGTTTGCGGTGCTGCTGCCGGACACTGACATCCACGGCGCCATGACGATTGCCGAGCAGATCCGCCGCAGCGTCATCGACAAGAACATCAGCCACACCGGCTCGCCCAATGGCTACGTGACGGTGAGTCTTGGTTGCTATTCGTTCGTGCCGTCGGGGCGTGACAGCATGGATGTGTTTGTCGAGCGGGCGGATGCGGCGTTGTATCAGGCCAAGCATTCGGGGAGAAACCGCGTGGCAACGTTGTCGATGGCCGGTGGCGTCGAGGCGTTGATGCGCTCCGACCGTTGAGGTGCTGTTGCTGCCGGTGGTCTGTCTCCCTGGTCTGGCGGAATTGATCGTCTAGAGTTCCGATTGTTCTGTCGATCCCGGCAGACATCCACTCGCATGGACGATCGCCAACATGTTGATACCTCAAACGTTGACAGCCGTTGCTTTGACCGTCGCAGCCACTGCCATCTTTCCGCTGGCCAGCCACGCGCAATCGAAAATCACCGCCGAAGAAGCTCACTCGATCGGCGTGGATGCCTACATCTATTTTTACCCGCTGCTGAGCATGGACGTCACTCGCAAGCAGTTCACCAACATCGAGCCGGGCAAGGAGTTCGGTAAAGGCCCGATGAACATGTTTGTGAGTGTGCCGCAGTACCCGCCTGCCGATTTCAGAGGGGTGGTGCGTTCTAATTTCGACACGTTGTATTCGATTGCCTGGCTGGACTTGACCAAGGAACCGCTGGTGATCGCCGCGCCCGATACCGATGGGCGTTTCTACCTGTTACCGATGCTGGATATGTGGACCGACGTATTCGCTTCGCCGGGCTGGCGCACCACGGGCACTGAGGCCGGGCAATTTCTGGTGACGCCGCCGGGATGGACCGGGACGGTGCCCGCCGGGATGAGCCACCTGCCGGCGCCAACTCCGTTTGTCTGGGTCATCGGCCGTACCAAGACTGATGGCGCGGCGGATTACGCGGCGGTGCACAAGATCCAGGCCGGTTACACGGTTACGCCGTTGTCCCGGTTGGGCAAGGAGCCTGAAGCCGTCACCGTGAAGGTCGACCCGGCGGTGGACATGAAAACGCCACCGAAGATTCAGGTCGATTCCATGTCGGCTGCCAACTACTTCACTTACGCTGCCGAACTGCTGAAAGTGAATCCGCCGCACAGCACCGACCAGCCCATGCTGGCGCAGATCAAACGGATCGGCATCGAACCCGGCAAGTCGTTCGACATGGACACGCTGGATCCGCAAATCCAGGCCGCGCTGCAAAGCGTGCCCCAGGATGCGCAGGCCTTGATGACCTGGAAAGTGCCGACCCTGGCGCGAGAGGTCAATGGCTGGTCGATGAACACTGACACCATGGGTGTCTACGGCAACTACTACCTCAAACGAGCCATCGTTACGCAGGTGGGGCTCGGTGCCAACCTGCCCGAGGACGCGATTTATCCGTTGAACATCGGCGACAGCAACGGCAAGCCGCTCGAGGGCGCAAACAAGTACATGCTGCATTTCAACAAGGGCGAGGCGCCGCCAGTGAATGCCTTCTGGTCGATCACCCTGTATGACCCGGAAGGGTTCCAGGTCGCCAACTCACTCAATCGTTTTGCGGTCAGTAGCTGGATGCCGTTCAAGAACAACGCCGATGGCTCGCTGGATCTCTACTTCCAGAACGAAAGCCCTGGCAAGGATCTGGAGGCCAACTGGCTACCGGCACCCAAAGGGCCGTTCAACCTGACCATGCGTCTGTACGGTCCGAAAGCCGAGGCGCTGAATGGCAAGTGGAACCCGCCAGCGGTCAAGCCGATGTAGGCCTCAGGTCACAAAAAGCGGCCAATGACGGCATGTCATTGGCGGCTTTTGCCTGTCCAGCTACCTGTTCCGCCGCCAGCACCGCCGGTTCCGCCACCGGGCGCACCGGTGCCGCCGCCCGCGCCACTGCCCGGGCCATTGACGCCGGTGCTGCCGCTTGACGAGCCGGGGCTCTGTCCGCGCCCGTTATTACCCGAGGGATCGCTGGGCCTGTTGTTGTCTGGCAGCAGAGTTGAATTGCGGGTTGCGCCGGGTGCCGTACCGGTCGCGCCAGGACCATCGCCGGACGCCGCAAACGTGGCCAGGGACGTCGCCGACAACCATCCGGCCATGAGCAGTGAAGTCATTTTTCTGTTCATCATGGTCGTCTCCCGGGATGAGTCGTTACCTGATGTTAGTGTGAAGGGTCACGCGGTTGGTGCCGATCCGGTTGACGAATGGCACGAGACCTAAGGGGGCCGCCGATCCATGGCCAAACGAGAACCTTGTGGGAGCGGGCTTACCCGCGAAAGCGACAGGTCAGGCAAATGGTTGGCCACTGATACGACGCCATCGCGAGCAAGCTCGCTCCCACACAGCTCTCAGCGTCAGCAAGGCCTATGATCGACCGGCGTGCGCTCAAGGTGCTAGCGCCCCCGGGACCGCTGACGCACCCTGCCGGTGCCACACGTCAGGCACCTCGTCCTCAGGAGTGTCCGTTCATGAAAAACTTGCGGATCGCCACGTTCAACGTCAATGGCCTGCGCGCACGCCTGCCGAATCTGTTGGCCTGGCTTGAACGGGAAAAACCGGATATCGCCTGCCTGCAGGAATTGAAGGCAGTGGACAGCGCATTCCCGGCGGCTGAGCTTGAAGCGGCCGGCTACGGCGCCATCTGGCAGGGTCAGGCGTCCTGGAACGGCGTGGCGATCCTGGCGCGGGATGCGCAGCCGCTGGAAAGCCGACGCGGGTTACCCGGCGATGACAGCGACAACCATAGTCGCTATCTGGAAGCCGCTGTCCACGGGGTTCTGGTGGGTTGCCTGTATTTGCCCAACGGCAACCCGCAACCGGGGCCGAAATTCGATTACAAGCTGGCGTGGTTCGAACGGCTTATCCGTTACGCGCAGACGCTTGAAGGCAGCGAACATCCGGTGGTGCTGGCGGGGGACTACAACGTGGTGCCCACCGACCTGGACATCTACAACCCGCGCTCCTGGCTCAAGGACGCCTTGCTGCAACCGGAAAGTCGCGAGTGCTACCAGCGGTTGCTGGACCAGGGCTGGACCGATTCATTGCGGCACTTGCATCCACAGGATCGGCTCTACACGTTCTGGGATTATTTCCGTCAGCACTGGCAGAAAAACTCGGGGCTGCGCATTGACCATCTGCTGCTCAACCCGGCCCTGAGTCCGTATCTGCAAGACGCCGGGGTGGATGCGTGGGTGCGCAACGAGCCCCATGCCAGTGATCACGCGCCCACCTGGATTCAATTGGGCTCGCACAAGCGGTGTTGAGTGTTTTCATGCCGGGTGATTGGCTAAATCAATTGTCGGCGGCAATGCTTGATCCCGTATACATAGCGGCCACTGGCGGAGCAATCCGCCGCTGCGTGCAAAAGGACTGAACGATGAGCGAGCCACGCCTGACCGACCGTGCTTTGTATCTGCAACGCCTGGGCTTCGATGCACCTCCAGCGCCGACCCTGGAAACCTTGCGCCAGCTGCAACTGCGCCATACCGGCGTTTTCCCGTTTGAAAACCTCACCACATTATCCGGCGAGCCGGTGCTGATCGACTTGCCGTCCATAGAGCAGAAGGTCTTGCACGATGGTCGTGGCGGTTACTGCTACGAACTCAACAACCTGTTCCTGGCCTTGCTACAGGAATTGGGTTTCGACGCCCGTGCCATCAGCGGCCGGGTGGTGATGGGCCAGCCGGAGGGCTCCTGGACTGCCCGGACCCACCGCCTGAGCCTGGTCATCATCGATGACGTGCGCTACATCACCGACGTCGGCTTCGGCGGCATGGTACCGACCGCGCCCCTGTTGCTTGATACCCGTGCCGAACAAGCTACCCCTCACGAGTCGTATCGCATTGATCTGCACGTCGACGGCTTTACCCTGCGCGCCAACGTTGCGGGCGAATGGCGAGCGATGTACATCTTCGACCTGCAACGTCAGGAAGATATCGATTTTGCTGTGGGCAACTGGTACGTCTCGACCCACCCCGAGTCGTCTTTCGTCAAGCAGTTGATGGTGGCGCGCACCGGGGAGGGGTGGCGACGCACGCTCAACAATGGCAGCTTCGCGATTCACCGGATTGGCCATGACAGCGAGCGGCGGGAGGTGACGGATGTTCAGGAACTGATTGGCCTGCTGGGCAGCGAGTTCGGCATTCGCGTACCGGAACAGGCGCAATTGGCACGGACTCTGAAACGATTGATCGCAGCGCCGCAGTAACAGGCTGATCCTGGGCATCGCACAGAGCTGATCCGATTGATCGGCCATTTGTGTTTCAGGGCCGAACACCCGGTTCCATCACCCGTTGGATTTCGCGCAAGGCCTCTGCCAGCTTCTGCTCCAGACCCTTGAGTTCGGCAGGGGTGAGGGTTTGTTTCAGGTGTGCGCTCTTGCCTTCGTTGAGCAGGGCTCGGCGCAAGGTATTGTTGATCACCGTCTGGTAGCCGTACCCCTCGTGTTCTGCCAGTGCGCGGGCTGCTTCGATGACTGCGTCATCGAGCATGATGGTAATGCGGGTCTTGCCTTTGGCGGGCGCCACGGCCCCGCGCCTGGCGTTGCTGAAATCGTATTCGTCTTTCATCGGTCATGCCTCCAGGTACTGACGACGCTCGCTTTTGGTGGCGATGCGCGCGGAAATGATTCGAACGAAATTCGGATCGCGGTGGGTGTACACGACAACCAGCAATCGGCCTTTGGCGTCCAGCCCCAGGGTGATCCAGCGTTGTTCATCATGGTGATTGTCCTCGATGGTCAGCGCTCGCTCGTCATGGAATACCGGTTCAGTCTCTGCGAGGCTGATGCCTTGGTGCTTGAGTTTGTTGGCTGCGTTCTTGGCCTTGTGGAACTGAATTTCGAATGACTTCATTATGCATACTTTATATGTATAAAAAAGAGGCGAGCCATACCGATGGTCGCCAGGAATTCAAAAGACTAGTCAGCACGCGGGTGTGGGCGGCGAGGGATGTATTTCAAGGTTTTTGGCGTGGCCAGGAGGGTGGGTGTCAGGCGGAAATGGACAAGTATCCATTTTGTGACTGATAAGTTGTATACAACTCTATAGACATTTGTCCTATGTCTTGCATACAGTGTGCGCATAACAAAAACCAGGGAACCCCCTCCATGAAAACGCCCCATGTTTCACACCAACGGCCCGAGGACGAAAATCTTGGGATCGGCGCGAATATGGCTTATGGCCTGCAACATGTTCTGACCATGTATGGCGGTATCGTCGCGGTGCCATTGATCATCGGCCAGGCGGCCGGGCTCTCGCCGGCGGACATCGGTTTGTTGATTGCTGCTTCATTGTTTGCGGGGGGGCTGGCAACATTGCTGCAAACCCTGGGTTTACCGTTTTTTGGTTGTCAATTGCCGCTGGTGCAGGGCGTATCCTTCTCCGGCGTCGCGACCATGGTGGCGATTGTCAGCAGTGGCGGGGAGGGCGGGTTTCAATCGGTGCTGGGG